>JAYUBV010000001.1:0-2872 GCA_043740655.1 Pseudomonadota bacterium
TCCCGAGCCGGGTTTCCAGAATCCGATTCCGGCGCGCGCCGAAGCGGTCTGGAGAAAGTCGTAAACCTCTTTGTTCTCACTAAGGGCCGTAGTCATGTCGGCTTTCGCGCCGACCTGCGCGCGAATGAGATGGTCGCAATGGACCGTCGAGGGAACCGCGGTTTCTTTGCGATCGACCGAGCCATATTGCAGGAGCGCCATCTGCGCCGTTGCATCCTGCATCGCCACGCGGTCCGGATTTAACTGCAGAATACTTTCGCCGCGATCTAGACTTTGGGTGTCCGGCTTACAGAGATGTCCGAAGAGGATCTTCTCGGTCAGCGTGAGACTGTCGCGCCCGAGGCGTTTTTTAACGACCTCGATATTCGACTGCATTTTTTTGTAGGAGGATTCGACCAGTTCTTTCGTAGTTTCGATCTTCGGCATGGGCAAAAGTATAGACGGGGGGAGACCCGTGCGTCAAAAGCTACCCTTGGTCGGAATCCCCATGCCCTTGGACGTACAAATGGCGGGGGCGGCCCCGGAACTTCCTCCCCGACGGGTGGTCAATACTCTCGCGGCGGTAGATAAGCCCGGGTCCGCACCAAAATAGCTGCCGCCCTTTAGGCGGAATCGGAGAGCAGCCGGTGTCCGGCATCGGAGCGTCGCTGAAGTGGATCTGGCGCCCCGGCGGAAGGGTCCCGACGAACTCGCCCAGCCTTTTTAATCGCAGTAGGTATTGAGATTCGAGCGGACGGGTGGGGCCGCCAATCGTCAGGTCGCCGCGCGCGAGCGAGGCCATGACCACCGCTTCGGGTGGGGGGTAGTGTTCATTCTCCTGCTCTTGCGTCCAGTAGGGTTCCAGGCGGTAGCGTTGCGCTTTACCGCCCAGCGAGTGGTGGTAAACGAGCACCGTCGCCGCCAAGGCCCCGGCGATCCCCGCCCCGAGCCACGGCTTTTTGAATCGGGCCATCGCTTCCTGAATCCCTACCGCGCTCGAGTAGTAAAAGACGGGCAGGTAAAAGATAAGGCGGCGTGCCGACGGGCCTCGTGCGGCCAGCGCGGCGATAAGAATTCCCGTCACGAGGCAAAGGGGAAGGGCGCGGAGCCACGGGCTTTGCTTTCGGCGCCAAAAGCTCATGGCGCCGGCCAGAAAGAAGGGCCATAACAATACCTCGAACATCGGCATCGGAAAACCGCCTACGCCAGTTTTGCCACCGAGAACGCTGTGGGCGATGAGTACGACTACCCCCCTCACGTACTGAAGTGAGGTATGGGGTAGCCGCTCGGTGGTTTGTAGCCATAGCGGCTCGGACTCGACGGCGAGTCGCAAATGGATCCAGTAGACGCCGACGAACACGAGGAATACAACGCCCAGTCCAATCGCGGCCCCCTTACGCTGCGGCGCCGTTAACGCCGGCCAACGCCGTTGGCGCCAGCACAGCCAGGCCACCGTGGGAAAGTAGGCCAGCACTCCGAGAAGCTGGCCGGGATAGGTGTAGAGGCTCACGGCGAAGGCGAGCCCCAGTCCCAACGATCGCGCGACGGTCGGTGCCTCGCGCCACCGTAGTAAACCCAGCGCGAGCACCGGTCCCCAGAGCAACGGAAAATGGGTCTCCATCGCCAGGGAAGAAAAGTAACTGGCGTTGAACGAGACGGCGAACAGCGCGGTGGCCCAGACCGCGGTGGTCCGAGAATCCCGTTCCTTCACCAGTCTATAAAAGTAGAATAGACTCGCCAGTCCGCAGAGGGCCGATAGCGAACGAACGGCGTGGGGACTCAATCCCAGTAGCCTTTCCCAGACGAGCCACAACGCCGAGGCCGCCAGATTGGTGGCGCCATTGTAAGGCGCCTCGCCGACTAACAGACTTCCGGGTAAGAGCCGCGACACGGAGAGCTCGTCCATCAGCAGCTCGCCGCCGTACATTTGCCCAAACCACGTGACGCGAAACCAAATACCGATCAAAAAAAGAAGGAAGGGGATCATCGGCATCCCTGATTTTAGCTCGATTTGGCAGTAGGATCACCTTTGCCAAGGTCACTTGATCCCGCTAGGCTTCGCTCACACAAAAAAGGATTCTTCGATGCGATTGCTCACAGTGTTACGGACCTCCGTCGGAAAGAAATGGCTAGTTGGCCTGACGGGTTTCGGCCTGAGCTTCTTTGTGCTGACCCACATGGCCGGCAACATGCTCATCCTTAAGGGCGCCGAAAGTTATAACTTCTACGCCCACGCCCTCATCACTAATCCGTTTCTTCCGGTGGCCGAGATCGGTTTGCTACTGACGGCGCTCGTGCACGTTTACTTTGCCCTTACGCTTGCGCGGGCGAACCGAGTTTCCAAAGGGATTAAGCCCTATCGGACCCCGACGAAAGACGAATGCGATCGTGCCTCATTTGCGAGCCGCAGCATGGTTTACACCGGAATGCTGACGTTGGTGTTTCTCGTATTGCACCTGATTACCTTTAAGTATGGGGCTCACTACACGGCGGTCTACGGCGGTGTAGAGATGCGCGACCTGCACCGCCTAGTCGTGGAGAGGTTCAAAGAGCCCCTCTACGTGGCTTACTACCTCTTCAGTCTTTTGGTTTTGCTGGTTCATCTGGGTCACGGTTTGTCGGGCTTCGTGCAATCGATTGGCCTGGGCAGCGTTCGTAACGGATGTTTGAAGAAAGCCGGTTACGCGGCGGCCTTGGTCATTATCCTGGGCTTCATGAGCCAACCGCTCTACATCATGTTCGGGGGGGCCTTCTAATGTTAGATTCCAAAATTCCCGCGGGACCTCTCGAAAAGAAGTGGGAGAACTGTAAATTCGAAAACAAGCTGGTCAACCCGGCCAACCGCCGCAAACACACGGTCTTGATCGTGGGCTCCGGACTCGCCGGCGCCAGC
>JAYUBV010000002.1:0-2868 GCA_043740655.1 Pseudomonadota bacterium
GTTTGGGCGCCGTGGAAGCGACGATGGCGATGCACGCACTCGGGAAAGTGTGCGCGTCGACCACGCTGTCTTACCTGGCCCATTCGATCCTGGCCGTGAACAACATTTTCGAAAACGCTTCGCTGGAGCAGAAGAAAAAATATCTGCCGAAATTGATTTCTGGCGAACACATCGGGGCGATGGCGATGACCGAGCCCGGCGCGGGCAGCGATGCCCTCGGCATGACCACCCGGGCCGTGAAAAAGGGTAACCACTACGTCTTGAACGGCACGAAGACGTTCATCACGAACGGCCCCATCGCCGACGTGCTCGTCGTGTACGCCCGTACCGGCGACGAAAAGAAACAAATCTCTACGTTTATCGTTGAGAAAGGCTTCAAAGGTTTTAAGGTCGGCAAGAAGTTGAAGAAGATGGGCATGCGCGGATCGCCCACTTCGGAACTCATTTTCGACAACTGCGAAGTACCGTTGGAAAACTTGGTGGGCAAAGAAAACGAGAGTGTGTCGCATATGATGCGCAATCTGAACGTGGAGCGCATTACGATTTCAGGGATTTCGCTCGGCATCGCCGAAGCCTCGGTCGCCTATGCGGCCCAGTACGCCACCGAGCGATCGCAATTCAATACGCCGATCTCGCAATTTCAGATGGTGCAGGAACGTTTGGCCGAGATGAAATCCTCGAGCGACGCCGCGGAGGCGCTGGTCTACTTATCCGCAAGCGAGTTTGATCGCGGCAAACGGCAGATGAGCCTGGGTGCCGAAAGCAAACTGTTTAGCGCGCAGATGGCCACCAAGGTGGCCCTCGACGCGATTCAGATCCTTGGCGGCTACGGTTACATGAAGGAATACCCTGTGGAACGCTACATGCGTGACGCCAAGCTGATGGAGATCGGCGCCGGCACCAACGAGGTGATGCGCCTGCTCATCGCCAAAGAGCTTTTGAAAGAGCACGGGGCTTAGTAGTGCGACTGCCCCTCTTTCCTCCTCCGGAGGCCGAAGAAAAGAAATGGCGCGAAGTCACGAGGAAGTTCGCGGACGAAGTCGTGCGTCCCACCGTGCTCAATGACGAAAAGGAACGCCGTTTTCGTCGGGATCATTTCGAAGAGGCCGCGCGCCGGGGGCTGACCTCCATCGCCTTTCCCAAAGAGTGGGGCGGGCAGGCCGCCACTTACCAATCCTTTTACGGCTCCATCGAGGAGCTGGCCCGTGCCTCGATGTCGTTGTCGGTCACCGTCGGCGTTACGACCCTCGTCGAAGGGGCGCTGCTGAAGTTCGGCAACACCATGCAGAAGGAACGCTTTTTGCGCCCTTTGCTTGCGGGAAAAATGTTGGGAGCTTTTTCGCTTTCCGAGCCGCACTCCGGTTCCGACGCCGCGGCTTTGCGTTGCGCGGCCGTGAAAGCCGACGGCGGTTACCGCGTGACCGGTACGAAGTGCTGGGTGTCGACGGCCGGCCAGGCCGATGTCTATTTGCTGATGGCCCGCACCGGCGAGCATAAGGCGAAGGGGATTACCTCATTCCTCGTGCCCAAAGACACCAAGGGATTTCACGTCGGCAAACAGGAGCAGAAGCTGGGGCTGCACTCCTCGCCGCTCGCGGAACTCATTTTTGAAGATTCCTTTTTGCCCAGTGAGCTTCGATTAGGGGAGGAGGGGCTGGGGCTAGAGGTGGCCTTGTCGCAGCTGGATGCGGGGCGCGTGACCATAGGGGCGGGCGGCGTGGGGCTCGCCTCGGAGAGCATCGAACTGGCCTGGCGCTTTTTGAAACTACGCGAGCAAAAGCACGGCATCCCCTTCGAACCCATCGCCCAACAATCCCTCGCAGCACTCTACACCGAACTGCAGGGGGCCCGCGCGCTGGTTTCCGCAGCCGGTATCTCGCGAACACGCGGGGAAGATTTTACGCTAATCGCCGCTCAGGCGAAAATGCTGGGCAGCGACGTGGGGTTAAAAGTTTGCTCGGAAGTGATGACCTGGGTGGGAGAACCCGCCGCAGTTTTCGAAAATGGTTTCGAACGGCTTCTGCGCGACGTGCGCGCGCTGCCTATCGTCGAAGGCACCAACCAAATACAAAAAATAGTAATCGCCCGAGAAATGGAGAAGGCCCTTGAGTAAGTGGGAAAATAGTTTGTTATCCGTAGAACTTCCGGACTTGTCGGCTAAAGACGAGGGTAAGGCCTTAGTGTCGGGCTTCCGCGAGACAATTAAGACCAGAAATGTGGGCTTCTACGACTGGCCGACGCTGATTGAGAAGCAAGAGCTGGCGCAGATTTCGGAAGTGGCCGCCGGAATTCGCGAGCGCTGCCAAGGCGCCATGATTTTCGGCATCGGCGGTTCGTTCTTGGGCGGAGCGGCGCTGGAGCAGGCGCTGTGCGTCGGTGGGAAAAGTGAGTTTCCGGTCTACTGGGTGGGTAACAGCGATCCCGGGGTCATCGAGGGGGCCGCGGCCTTTTTGCAGGGCCGGCGCACGGCCGCGATCGTCATCAGCAAGAGTGGCAACACCACCGAGACGATGGCGGGCTTTTTTCACTTCGCTAAACTGTTTCAGAAAGAGGACATCGTCACGGTCACCGATCCCGAAAAAGGGGAGCTGCGCCGTTTGACCAAAGAGCAGGGCTGGAAAAATTTTGCCCTGTCGCCCAACATCGGCGGCCGCTTTAGCGTACTGACCGCGGTGGGGCTTTTGCCCGCGGCGTTGATGGGATTGTCGCCGGCGAAACTCATCGAAGGGGCCAAGGCGGTGCGCGAAGAGTTCGAACGAACGGACATGGCGCCGGCGTTGGAGTACGCACGGGCATTTCACCAGTGGGATACTAACGATAAGCGAAATATTCACGTTCTCATGGGCTACCGCGACGGTTTGAAGCGTA
>JAYUBV010000003.1:0-2865 GCA_043740655.1 Pseudomonadota bacterium
GTAATCGAAGCCAAGGCCTGCGGGGCCGACGCCATCAAGCTGCAAACCTATACCGCAGATACCATTACGCTCAATTCGTCGAACGAACACTTTCAGATCAAACACGGCACCATCTGGGACGGCCGTACCCTGCACGATCTTTATTCCGAGGCCTACATGCCGTGGGAGTGGCAGCCCCGGCTAAAAAAGCTGGCCGATAAATTGGGGATCGCCCTGTTCTCCTCCCCCTTCGATTTTTCCGCGGTGGATTTTTTGGAAACGATGAAGGTGCCGGCCTACAAAGTTGCTTCCTTCGAAATCGTCGATATTCCCCTAATCGAAAAAATGGCCCGCACCGGTAAGCCCCTGATCCTTTCGACGGGAATGGCGTCGGAAGCGGAAATTGGAGCCGCCATTTCCGCGGCGCGCGCGGCCGGAGCCACCTCGCTGGCGTTACTAAAGTGCACGAGCGCGTACCCCGCCCCCTACGAAGAGATGAACCTGCTCACGATTCCCCACATGGAAAAAAAGTTCGGGGTGCCGGTTGGGCTCTCGGATCACACCCTCGGCATCGCCATTCCGGTGGCCGCCGTGGCGATCGGCGCGAAGCTCGTCGAAAAACACTTCACCCTCTCCCGGAGTGAGCCTGGCCCGGACTCCTCTTTTTCTCTCGAACCGCACGAGTTCAAAGAGATGGTCACGGCCATCCGCCAAACGGAGGCCAGCCTCGGCACCGTTCAGTACGCCTTAACGGAGAGCCAGAGTAAAAGCGTTGCCTTTCGCCGCTCGCTCTTCATTGCGGCCGACGTCAAAAAGGGTGAGAAATTTACGGCTGAAAACGTGCGGTCCGTTCGCCCCGGCAATGGCCTCGAACCCAAGTATTTGCCCCAAATCCTCGGACAGATCGCGGCCACCGATCTTAAACAAGGCACCCCCTTGCGCTGGGAACACGCGGCCAATGGTAAAAAAGGGGCCGCATGAATTCTCCGGCGCCCAAAGTCGTCGCCATGATTCAGGCGCGCATGGGTTCGACCCGTCTGCCCGGAAAAGTCCTTACCCCCATCGAGGGGAAACCCGTGCTGTGGCACGTGGTCCAACGGGTGAAGGCGGCCAAGCTCGTGAACGAGGTTGCCGTCCTGACGTCGGAGCGCGAAGAAAACGGCCCGATCCGCGAACTGTGCGCGCGCGAAGGCATCGCGTGTTTTTCGGGCAACGAGCAGGATGTATTAGAGCGCTTCTACCGCGCCGCAAAACAATTCTCCGCCGACTGCATTGTGCGCGTCACCGCCGACTGCCCGCTCATCGACGGAGCCCTCGTGGACCGAATCCTCACCGAAATTACTAAGGGCAACTTGGATTACTGCGCAGTGGGAACCGGTGCCGGGGTGGCGAACGAGAAACAGTTCCGGCGTTTCCCGGACGGCATGGATGCCGAAGCGTTCACTTTCCAAACTCTCGAGCGGACCTGGAAGGGAGCCACTCTACCTCAGCACCGCGAACACGTAACTCCCTACATTTTTCTGCATCAATCAACCTTTCGCGTGCGCTACCTAGAGAGCGATACCGACCTGAGCCATTTACGGCTCACCTTGGATTATCCCGAGGATCTGATGCTCATCCGAAAAGTTTTCGCGGAGCTGGGTAAGAACAATGCGGCCTTCTCGCTCGGTGAGATTCTGCGTTACCTGGAAAAGAACCCGAGCCTCCTGGAACTGAACAAGGCGAAAGCCGAAACCACAAACTATAAAGAGTTCTACAAAGCATGACTCCTCCAGAAAAAAAAATACGCATCGATTTCAAGGGACTTTCTTTGTACGAGAAAGCCAAAGAAATAATACCCGGGGGAACTCAGCTCCTCTCGAAGCGGCCGGAAATGTTTGCGCCCGAAGTTTGGCCTCCCTATTACTCGGCCGCGAAGGGTTGCCGCGTCTGGGATCTATCGCAGAACGAATTCATCGACATGTCGATTATGGGAATCGGCGCAGCGGTCCTTGGTTACGCGGACCCCGATGTGGACGCGGCGGTTCTGCAGGCCGTCGCCAACGGGGTTTGTAGTTCCCTAAACTGCTCCGAAGAAGTCCAGCTCGCCGAAGCGCTAATTGAGGCGCACCCGTGGGCCCAGATGGTTCGGCACGCCCGCGGTGGCGGAGAGGCCATGTCGGTGGCGGTCCGGATCGCGCGGGCCGCAACCAAACGGGATATCGTTTTCTTCAGTGGGTACCACGGCTGGACGGATTGGTACCTTGCCGCCAACCTCGGCAGCAGCACCGCCCTCGACGGGCAGCTCATGCCCGGCTTGGCCCCCGCCGGCGTGCCGCGCGGTTTGGAAGGAACGGCGGTTCCGTTCTTCGTTAACGACATTCCTCAACTCAAAGCCGCCGTTGCCCAGCGGCGTGGAAAAGTCGCGGCCTTAATCGTCGAACCGGCACGGGGGGAAGAAGCTCCGGTAGGCGCGCTAGCCGAATTGCGCGCCATCGCCGACGAAGTGGGGGCCTGCCTTATTTTCGACGAGATCACGAGTGGGTTTCGCAAGGCCATCGGCGGCATTCATCTTAATTACGGAGTCGCCCCCGATATGGCGGTATTCGCGAAGGGCATGGCGAACGGCTACGCCATGGCCTCGGTCATCGGGCGCGAAAAATTCATGCGGGCTGCGCAGGACACGTTCGTTTCGAGCCCGAACTGGACAGAACGAATCGGCCCCACCGCCGCGCTGGCCACCATCAATAAGTTTAAACGCGAGCCCGTGGTGGAACATCTCATCAGAACCGGCGAAGCGGTCAAAGAGATCTGGCGGAAGAATGCCAAGAAGCACCATCTGGAAATTACCGTAAGCGGAATCTCCTCCCTGCCCGCCTTTGCGTTTAGTGGAACGGAGGCGCGGGC
>JAYUBV010000004.1:0-9330 GCA_043740655.1 Pseudomonadota bacterium
ACCGCGATATCGTGGCGCTAGCGAAAACCGAGGACCTGTACGAGTCGATCGACGACGCCGTTCGCACGATTGAAGCGCAGCTCAAGAAAGAGCGGGACAAGAAAAAGGGGCACGCCGCTGCACACAAGGTGGTCCGCCTTGCCGACGGTAAGCAAATAAAGGACATCGGCGAAGGGTTCCCGCACGAAGGCAAACGCGCCCGCGCCAAAGTCGGTTAAGCCCTTGCGAACGCTGGTTCGCCAAGCTGCCGACTACCTTCCCCTCCGTGAAGTCGTAAAAGACCGCCCACTTCTTTTTGTAGTCTTTACTCTTTGCCATCACCATCGCCTCTGAACGCAAAGGGTGCACGCGAAGCATAAAGTCCTCGCCGGGGGGTGCGGTGGGGCCTAGCCGGGCCGGGCTTCAAACGCAAACTCTTGCTCTTCTTTCCCAACGCGGAAAATAAAATTGGCGCTTTCCTTAAGCCCCTGCGCCGTCACCGGCTGTCCGATCGGTAAAAAGAAAAACGCCCGCTCGGCCCGATGGGGCTGCAGCGCCAGATCGGGAAGCTCCCGCGCCCACAATGTGTCCTTGGGAACCAGCGTGCCGTCAGTCATAACCGTGAAGGTTCGTAACCTCTCCCGATTTGGTTTCACCACCCACCGCATATAAAAATCCCCCGTTCCCGGGACCATACCGAAAGCATTCCGGCCGTAATAATCGTTCGACTTTTCCGCGTCCGAAAAGACTTCCGTGATCTTGAGCGGCACACGGGTCTTTTCGATGAAATCAAAAAGGAAAAGATGGGGCACCCATTCCCCGGCAATCACGTAGCGATTGCCCAGCCCTTGCAAAATGTGGTTGGACCCTCCCCACCAAACTCCGCGTCGCCGATCGTGTAGCCTTGGCCCCACTGGGGACGCCCGTTTACGAACGGCACCACCCGTAGCCGCTGACCGTGCATTTTAAAGATGAGTTTGCCGCCGTCGTGGGAAAAGGTCGGATCGCTCATTTCGATGGACACGCCATCGTAGAGCTTGGTTTCCCGCTTCGCTACCTCGTGCACGGCTAGCTGCCACGTCGAAGCGGCTTCGGAACCGCGTTGCCGGCTACTGGCTACCACCCAATGGCCATCGCGGCTAAAGTCTCCTCCGGAGTTGAGCGGTAGGGGGATCTCGTAGTCGGGTCACGCCAGCTCCTTCGCTTTCTCGACGTTGCGAGCGGCGCCGGCGATCGCGTCCAGACGATTGCCTAAATCGGCACGCAGGCGTTTTAAAACCGGTTCGTTGAACCATCCCTTTTCGCGCACCATCCCTTCGAACTTCTTCATCTGCGCCCGCAATCCCGAGAGATCTTCCTTCCAACAACGGAGATCTGCCCGACGACATCGGACAAAACAGCTTCACGTACCTATGGTCCACTTTCGGCGACACCGCCGACTACTCGGTGCAGGACGCCGTGGCCCGCAACCTGGCCCGGCATTACGCCCGACTCTGGCGCGCCACCAAAGAGGTACTGGCCGAGCCGGCGTACGGGGTTACCAATCCCCAGCTCGTCACGATGGCGATGACCAATCCGCACGCGGGAATCGACGGGCCCTCGCCGCGAATCGTGCCTGACCAACGGATGCTGGTGAAGTTCTACAATCAGCTTTTGCTCGAATCTGTTTTGGTGAAGGGTAACGGTGTGGTGATTGCCGCCAACGTGTACGCCTACAAATCGGGAACCGAAGAGTTGGCAAAGATCAAAGAGGGACTTTCGTTCATTTCGGCGATTACCCATCACCTGTGGCCTATCTGGATCACCGAGACTGGCGCGGGGACGGAGGCGACGAAAAATGGGAGCTACCTGACCGACTCGGCGTCCGCCATTAGGGCGGCCGGGGTCTTTCGGTCGAGCCGTTCTCCCGCCTCCACGAACGACTCGAAGGCGAGTTTTGTCCAGCCGAGGTTTTCGAAGTAATCGGTACCGTTCTCGGGCTCGAACTGTAGCGTGACCTTGGAGGACGACGTTGGCTCCTGATCCTTCCACCGGCTCCGGATGCGCTCGATGAACTTCGGCACCCCACGAGATGAAAAGCTACTTCGGCGTTTGGGCGAAAATGGCGTGCTATCAACGCCACAGCCCAGAGCGCAGTTCTTCATTGGGGTTCGCAAAACTACGATGCTTTGCGCGACATCACGGAAATGAAACCGCCACTCGCTCACGGGGTTGCTCAACCCATGAGCGGGCCGAACGGAAAAGTCCGAGTCATTCCACATCGCAAGACTCGCCATCCGCTCTAAGCGAAATAAGGAACGAGGAAGGTGTCAAAGAGAGAGCCCTTACCCGTCTTCAACTGGTAGTCGGATTCCGCAAGCAAACGCAGTCCGGGCTGGGGTCCATTGGGCTGGCGCGAGAGCGCGGTTTTAAACTTAGATACCGCGAACGGCGGCACGCCGAGGTCCGAGGCAAAACTAGATTCCGCCGCCCCTTCGTTCATTAAGCGGCCGAGCTTGTCCATCAAGCGAAACTGACGCACGAGCAGCGAGAGTAATTTCAGCTCCGCTTCCCCGGCGCGCATGAGTGCGTGGTAGCGAAGTAAGGCGGGCACTTTCTTACGCTGGGCCACGTCGTCCACGAAAGCGAATAGGTCCGTCCAGCCGCCGGAGCGGGAAAATTCCTGAACGTCTTTTTCGGTAATTTCGGGGCGTCCGCCCACGTAAAGCGCCGCCCGTTCTAAATCTGAGGCCACTAGACTCAAGGTGTGGCCCGCCTCTTCGATCGATCGTTCCCACGCATTCGGGCCGAGCCGTTTTCCAATTTTTTTTTCGAGGTATCCGCGCCACTTCGTCCAATCTTTGTACTTGGGCTCTTCCACTGTGATGACGCCGCCCACCTTCTCGATCGCCTTGACCCACGACTTACGTTTGTCCGTCTTGCTCGCGCACAGCACGAGGCAGACGTCGGGATTGGGGTTGGCGAAATAAGTTTCCAGCTTTTCTTGGTGGGTCGGCGACACGCGCTCGTAGCGCTGGCAGATCAAAAATCGCGTCGACGGCCCTTCGGCAAAAAGGCCCGGCAGTTCTTCGAGTGAGCTGCGAAACTCATCGAACGCCATGCCCTCGCCATCCCAAGTCTCGGTGCGGAACTCATCGAGCCCGTCGTTCGGCGGATTCTTGCTGGCAAAGAATTGGCGAAAACGGTGGAGAATTTCGGTAACCTGAAATGGCTCTTCGCCCGCGATCAAATAGATCGGGCGAAACTTCCCGGACTCAAGCTCCCTGAACGCGTCGTTGGCTAGCATCTAGAAAAATTCCACCATCGCATCGTAAACGTCACGCATGATATCGCGCGCAACGTCCTGGTAACGCGCCTCGACGAGACTTAGCGTAAATAAGCCCAGAGAGCTGGGGGCCTCGAAGTCGTAAGTGCGATTGACCGGCGCCTCGACTCTGCGAAAGCCCGAGAAGCCACCGCTCCACAGCACCTTGCTGGTGCGGGTATCTACCAGCGCCAGGTTCACGCTCACATTCAGCCCTAGTTCGACGGGAATACGACGGTAGCTTTGTAGCCCCAGGTAACCGAAGTCCGATAACACGCTGGGAGTGTAGCTGATGCCGGTGACCACGCCGCGTAGCTCAAGGCCGTCCTTCCCCCCGTGGTCCATCACGATGTTGCCGTGGCTCTCTAATTCCTTGATCAACGCGCTGGTAAAAATACGCTCGGCGCCGGTCTCTTCGGTTTGATTGTCGAACACGGGCACGAAAAAACCGCGATTCGATTGGAACTCACTGCGCAGCCGATGGCTCAGGGTGTAGCCACAACCGCTTATCACAAGGGCCAGCAGCCCCGCGGCCGTGAGATTAAACGACCACGCTAACCAGGTTATTTTTCTGTACATAAATGAACTTCTTGATCGGCTGTCCCGCTACAAATTTTTGCACGTCCGGGTGCGCTTCCACCGTTTTCCGCACTTCGGCTTCGCTCACGCCCACGGGCATCGAAATCAACGCCCGTTTCTTGCCGTTGACCTGCACGACCAGCGTAATGCTCGACGCCACGAGTAGCTCCGGCTTGTGCGACGGCCACGCGGCGGTCGAAACCAACGTCTTGTGTCCCATCTCGTGCCACAGCTCTTCGCAGAGGTGGGGGGTGAACGGGGCCAGGCACAAAATGAGATTTTTCACCGCCTCGTACACGACCGCTTTACCGGCTACCCTATCGAAGATGCCGCGATTCTTATCGAGCAATCCGTAAACCTCATTCACCAGTTCCATGGCCGCGGAGATAGCGGTGTTGTACTTGTGCGTTTCGATGTCTTCCGTCATCTTCGCGATCATCCAATGCGTCTTGCGCCGGATAGTCAGCAATTCGTCGGGTAGGTCATTTCCTGGCTCGGGTTGCGGAGCCTGCACGAGCGTGGCGTGGAACGTTTGGAACAGGCGCCACACGCGACCGGCGAACCGGTAGCAGCCTTCCACTCCCTTATCGTTCCATTCCAAATCTTTTTCCGGCGGCGCCGCGAACAGGCTGAACAAACGCGCCGTATCCGCGCCAAACTGATCGATGATGCTGGCGGGAGTGACAACGTTGCCCTTAGACTTGGACATCTTCGCACCGTCTTTAATCACCATGCCCTGGGTCAGCAGCTTTTTAAACGGCTCATCGCCCGAGAGGTAACCCCAGTCACGCAGCACCTTATGGAAAAAGCGTGAATACAGCAGATGCATGCACGCGTGCTCGACTCCCCCAATGTAACAGTCGACGGGAAGCCACTTGTCGGCGGCCGCTTTGTTGAACGGTGCCTTGTCGTTCTTGGGATCGGTAAAACGCGCGTAGTACCAGGACGACTCGACGAACGTATCCATCGTGTCCGTCTCGCGGGTAGCCGGTTTGCCACACTTGGGACACGGGGCGTGTTTATAGGTCGGGTGTTTCTCTAGCGGATTACCCGTGACGCCCAAGAAATCAATGTCCTTAGGCAACGTCACCGGGAGATCTTTCTCCGGCACAGTCTTCGGCCCGCAGTCGTTGCAGTAAATTACCGGAACCGGGTTGCCCCAGTAGCGCTGGCGGCTGATGCCCCAGTCGCGCAGGCGGTACTGAATCGTCGATTGCCCCTTGCCCTGTTTTTCCAGCTCCGCGGCGATTGCCTTCTTTCCCGCTTCGCTGTCGAGCTTGGAAAACTGCGCGCTGTTCACCAGCACTCCCGCGTCCGTATAGGCCGCCTCCAGCGGTTCGGACAGCGCTTCGCTTACGCGCTGGATGACTACCTTGATGGGCAGATTATATTTTTTGGCGAATTCGAAATCGCGTTCGTCGTGGGCGGGTACCGCCATTACGGCTCCCGTGCCGTAATCCATCACGACAAAATCGCCGACCCACACGGGCACCTTTTCGCCGGTGAGCGGATGAATCGCGAAGCTGCCGGTGGCAAAGCCGTTCTTCTCGGGATTGGCGTCGTTGCTCTTCTTAAGCGCGACCGTCTTTTTAATTTCTTCCAGCTTGGCGACCGCCTCGCCCTTACACAGTTTCGCCGCAAGCGGATGCTGGGCCGCGATCGTGACGAAGGTCACGCCGAACAAAGTATCCGGACGGGTCGTGAAGACCTCGATCTCGTCGTTGGTAGTCGAGCCATCCACCTTGAACTTGGCGCGCGCGCCGTTGCTTTTGCCGATCCAGTTTTTCTGCAAGGCAAGCACGCGTTCGGGCCATTCCTGAAGCTGCTCGTGCCCTTCCAATAATTGGTCGGAATAGTCGGTGATGCGCAGGTACCACTGTGACAGCTCTTTGAGCTGCACTGCGTTGTCGCAACGCCAGCACAGACCGTCCTGCACCTGCTCGTTGGCGAGTACGGTTTGGCAGGTGTTGCACCAGTTGACCTGGCCGCTCTTTTTATAAGCGAGCCCTTTTTCAAAAAACTTAGTGAATAGCCACTGCTCCCACCGGTAGTAATCGGGCAGGCAGGTGGCTAGCTCTCGATCCCAGTCGTAGGAGATGCCGATCCGTTTGAACTCGGCCTTCATCTGCTGGATGTTTTGTAGGGTCCAGGTTTCCGGATGAATGCCGCGCTGAATGGCCGCGTTTTCTGCGGGCAGACCGAAGGCGTCCCAACCCATGGGCTGCAGAACGTTGAACCCCTTCATCCGTTTGTAACGGCTGACCAGATCTCCGATGGAGTAGTTGCGGATATGCCCCATGTGGATGGCGCCGCTGGGGTACGGAAACATGCACAGTGCGTAGAACTTGGGACGCGGATCGTCGTCGTTAGCCTTAAAGGCTTTAGCGTCGTCCCAGAGTTTCTGCCATTTCCCCTCAATCGATTGGGGTTCGTATCGTTCGGTAATCATTTTGAGGGGCGAGCGTACGCTACCTCCGCCCTCCGGGCAATGCACGCAAAGCCCCACCGGAACGGCCCTTGCTTAGGCCCACTTGCCTAGGCTGGGATTCGCCTTTACGGTCATGCGTATGGAAAAAACTGTAATCCTCTCCGCCACCCGCACTCCGATTGGAACGTTTTTAGGCGCGTTAAAAGACACCCCCTCGCCGCGACTTGGCGCCGCCGCCATTAAGGCCGCCATTGAGCGGGCCAAGATTTCGCCCGCCGACGTCGAAGAGACTCTGATGGGCTGCGTGCTACAAGCCGGCCTCGGCCAGGCGCCCGCGCGACAAGCCGCGATTTATGCCGGACTCCCGACTTCGGCCCGTGCCACGACGGTGCACCGGGTTTGCGGTAGCGGTTTAAAGACGGTGATGCTGGCGGATCAGGCGATCCGTTGCGGCGACGCCCACGTGATCGTAGCGGGCGGGATGGAGAACATGAGCCGCGTGCCCTATCTACTGGAAGGCGCGCGCGAAGGGTACCGCCTCGGCCACCAGAAGGTGATCGACGCCGTTATCCACGACGGTCTGTGGGACGTTTATCACAATCAGCATATGGGCGATTGTGCCGAGCTGTGCGCCAAAGAGCGTTCGTTCTCCCGCGAGGATCAGGATAAGTACGCCGCCATGAGCTACCGCCGCGCGATGGACTCCATCGCCAGCGGAAAGTTCAAAGACGAAATTACGCCCGTGGAAATCGTGACGAAGAAAGAGACGCGTCTCTTCGATACGGACGAAGAGCCGGGCAAGGGCAAGATCGAAAAGTTTGCCGAGCTTCGGCCCGCCTTTCAAAAAACCGGTACGGTCACCGCGGCCAACGCCAGCTCGCTGAACGATGGGGCTGCGGCCCTGGTGCTAACGTCCGAAAGCTGGGCGGCGAAAAAAGGGTTGAAGCCGATGGCCCGCATCCTGGGTCAGACCAGCTTCGCCCAGGCGCCCGAGTGGTTCACCACCGCCCCCGTCGGTGCGGTCAAGGCGCTGATGGAGAAAACCGGTTTCTCCGTCGATAAAGTAGACCTTTTCGAAATCAACGAAGCCTTCAGCGTGGTGGCCTTAGCCTGCATGAAGGAGCTGGGAATCACGGATGCCAAGGTGAACATTCGCGGTGGCGCGGTGGCCATGGGCCATCCCATCGGCGCCAGCGGCGCGCGTATTTTAACGACGCTGCTCCACTCGCTTCGTCAGGAAAAAAAGAGGTACGGCGTGGCGGCGATCTGCATCGGCGGCGGCGAGGCCTCGGCCGTGTTAGTAGAAATGCTGTGAAGAAAAACGACTTCGTCCTGCGCGGAGCCTCCGAGGTGGAGGCGGCTTTAAGAACCACGGTGAGCCGCGGTATCCGACTTCGCAAGGGGCGTGAACCCGGTTATCCCAACTCGTGGCTAGCGGCACTCGGATCGCGCCACACCGATCTGGGCATTCCCGAAGCGTCGTTGTGGCTTCTGCTGTTCCGCCATTTTGAAAAGACCCCGCTCAAATCGTTGCCCATCGTGATGGAGTGGGCGCGCTGGGGCGCCAAGCGGCTTCGGAATTGGAAACTACTCCGTGGTTAAAGTACATCAGTACCATCCGTTCGCCCGCCGTCACGACGCCGTGACGAACCACCTGCGACAGATGTCGAAGTGGTTAAAGCCCCTAGGGGCCCAAGGGAAAATCTTCGCGCGCGATCGGCGTGGGGCCGAGGCAGACGTGGAGGTCTTTAATCCCGCGGCCATCGGGGACGACGATTGGCTCCTCATCCACCACTCGATGGGGGACGAGCGGCTCGACTCCGTCTTAAGCGCACCGGGAAATAAGGCGCTCGTTTACCACAACATTACCCCCGTTCCGTATTTGAACCACGATGCGCACCTGTCCAAAATGGCGCGGCTCGGACGAGAGCAGCTGGGGCAGTTTCGCGGACGGGTAAAACTGTCGTACGCCGTTTCGCAGTTCAACGGCTTCGAGCTGGAAGAAGCGGGGCTCGGCCCCGTCAAGCTCTTGCCACTTTTGGATCTATCGACGGTACCGGCCCCCGGCGGGCGCGAGCCGCGGGCCACGTCGAAACGAAAGCTTCTCTTCGTGGGGCGAATCGCTCCGCACAAAGCACAGGCGGAGTTGGTAAAGGTGCTCCACTTTTTGCGGCAGAATTCGGCTTTGGATTACCGGCTAGCGTTAGTCGGCAGTGAAGACCCGATCTACGGACGCTACGTGCGGGGCCTCGCCAAGGGGCTGGGGCTAATGCCCTGGGTTGAGTGGCACTCCAAAGTTTCTGACGCGGAGTTAGCGAACCTTTACCGCGACGCCGACGCCTTTGTCTCCTTAAGCCGCCACGAAGGGTTCGGCGTTCCGCTCACCGAGGCAATGCAGCATTCCCTGCCCGTCTTTGCGCTGTGGAAAACCGGAGTGATCGAAACGATGGGCGGGGCGGGCGTAGGCCTGCTGACCGCCAAACCATACCGCGTGGCCGAGATCGTTCACCAAACTTTGCTGAGCCGCGACGCACTGGATGCGATTCAAGCGGGGCAACTCCAGCGCTGGGAATCGCTCGTCCGTTTTCAATGCGGAAAAACCGCGCAAAAGGCTCTGGCCCGCCTCACCGGTAAGGCCGTTCGCTCTGGGACGTCAGTCCGGGCGGTTTCGATATCCGAAGCGACGCCGTAGGGTTCTCGTTTTCCGAATTTTTCTGCTATATCCGGCCTATGCCTGAAACCGTGCCCCGAGAAGATCTCAACGCCCTACTCGACCGCTACGAAAAAGCCTGGACCGAGCCCGAGATGGTCCAAAAATTTCGCGAGCTGGTAAAGAACCCACGCTGCTCCGATCGCAATCATTACCCCGCGCACCTCACCGCCTCCGCGATGGTAGTGACCGCCGATTTTTCTAAAATGCTGCTGACCCACCACCGCAAGCTCAACAAGTGGCTGCAGCTAGGGGGCCACGCCGAAGGGAGCTTCGACATGCCGGGAACGGCGTTACGCGAAACGACCGAAGAGTCGGGGCTTGAGAAGG
>JAYUBV010000005.1:0-2853 GCA_043740655.1 Pseudomonadota bacterium
TCGCTGATCGCGACGATGCTGGTGCCGATGCTCTGCATGAGCTTGGCCGAGTGGAAGCCTACGTTTCCGGCGGTCTATACAATGCTAAAGGGCTCGACCTGAATGAGGTCCGTGAGTACATCACGCAACACCAAACGGTCGTGGGTTTCCCGAATGCGGAGTTTATTACCAACGAGCAGCTATTGGAGTTGCCGGTGGACGTGTTGATTCCGGCGGCGATGAGCAACCAGATTACCGAAGAGAATGCGGATCGCATCAAGTGCAGGATTTTGGCGGAAGGCGCGAACGGCCCGACCACCATCGGCGCCAGTCAGATTCTCCACGAAAAAGGTGTATTCATTATTCCCGACATTCTGGCGAACGCGGGCGGCGTGATTGTGTCTTACTTCGAGTGGGTGCAGGGTATGCAGAATTTCTTCTGGAGCGAGAAGGACGTTAATAACAAGCTCTGGGAAATTATCTCCAACGCCTTCAACCGGGTTTACGAGTGCCACAAGACGAAAAACTTGCCGATGCGGCAAGCGGCGTTTGCGGTATCCGTCGACCATTTATCGACGGCCATGCTGCTGCGCGGGTTTTTCCCGTAATTCCGTAACCGCGAGGTGGTCGAATGGGGCGGCTGCTTTTCCTGTGGCTGGCAATTGGCGGAATCGTCAACGCCGAGGTGCGCATGCAGCACGAGCCGCTGCTGGCGAACACCGTTTGTGGAATGCAGCTCTATCAGCTGGCCGCCGCCCTGGATGCCAATCTTACCTTCGAAGTAAAACGTTCGCTGCGGGACTATCACCACATTTTCGGACACGCCTTCCTAAGGGCGTTGAAGGGGATGGAACCCGATGAGACCTGGCTAGACGCCGGCTCCGGCGTCGGCTACGCGACGGCGGAATATCAGGCGGGCCGGGATCTGGCTTCCGAAATCAATCGCTTCAGTTCGAGTCCGCACCCGCACCTTGCGAACGTGCCGCGAGGGAAAACTCTCGCCATCACGGTGAAGCTGCCGACGGCGGGCAAGAAGGTACTGACCACCCTCCAAGAGGGCGGGCACGCGGAACGTCACCGTACTCTGGAAGGGCGCTACATCGAAGACATTCCCGCCGAAGAGATTGGTAAGGTAAAGGTCATCACGGATTTCTTTGGACCGCTCGCGTATTCGACCGATCCGGCGGCCGTCATGAACAAGTACCTCGAAGTGGCCCAAAATCGGGCAACGATTTTCATTGCGATGGGGGAGGCGAAGACCTTCGTAAAATCGAAGAACGGCACCTTTCGTCCGCTCGAGGGGTATTTTTCGCACCTCCTGAAGGGACACCGGGTTTCCGGCGGGGGCAGCGGCGACCCGCTCACGATTCAGCTTACGTCGACGGGAGCTCGAAAAATCCCGCGCTTGAAGTTGATTGAAATACGCGAAGGATCACCGCCGTATCGGATTTTCGAGGAAGTGGAAGAATGAAGCCGGGGCGTCGCTGGCTACTAAGCCTATTGCTGCCATTCGCGATGGCGCTCGCCGAAGCGCCGTCCACGTTTTCTGGGCCGTTCGACGATCTCGTCCTCTGTCACACCACGTTGGCCGCGCTGGCGGATCGGGTGAAGAATAACCGATTCAACGTGCTACGCGGTCTGTTGGATTACCGCGAAACCTTCGGCGGAAATTTTTGGCTGACACTGGTGCGGATGAAACCGGGGGAGCAGTGGCTCGACGCGGGCTCGGGCGCGGGGGTGGCGATGGCGGAATACCAAACGGGTCGCCAGCTCTCCCCGTTCAAAACGGGTCGGGCGAAGGAGACTATTTTTCCAATCGAAGATTCATTTCCGAAGGAGCGAGCCAGTACCCGCGGAGTGGTGGTGGCGTTGCCCGAGGAGGGGGCTTCGATTGAGTCCGCGGTCCGAGAGTTCGCCGGGACTGGGAAACACACGGTGCTCGAAGGGCGCAAGATCGAAGGCATCCCCGCGGAGGAACTAGGAAAATCGCGGCTCATCACCGACTACTTCGGCCCCGTCACCTACTCCACCCATTTAGGCGGCGTAATCGATAAGTACCTTGAAATTGCCACCCCCGATGCCGACATCTACCTCAAGGTCTCCGGTGGCCACCACCTTATCGAGCTAAGGGATGGCCGGCGTTTACCGCTGCTCGAATACCTGAAACTACGGTTGCGGGGGCACGCGGTGACCTCGGCGGAACCGGAGTCGGACTCGGTAATCCACATTAAGCTTAGCCCCGAGGGAGTGCGGAAACTTCCTAAGCTCGTCCTAAAGGAAATACTCACCTCAGGCTTACCGAGCTACTACTTCCGAGAAGAGTAATCAGCCGACCTTGAAGCGGTTCAGGATAAGATCCTTGAAGCTTTGGGTGAGCAGTACCTTCGAGGTGCGCATTGTGGTCTTAGGGGCCATCCGGTAGGCCAGGAGCATCCAGCGTCCGTTCTGCGTCGGAAAGATCTCATCGGCCCCTTTACGGATGCCGGTCAAAATTTCACGCGCTACCGCGTCCGGAGTGGACAGCGCCCACTTAAGCCAATCGGGAAACCCCATTTTCTCGCCGCGCTGGATCATCTTCGTGTCGACGAATCCCGGCGACGCCAACACCACCCTCACCGGCGAATCCATCAACCGCATCTCTTCGCGCACCGAGCGGGTTAGCCCCACCACCGCGTGCTTCGTAGTGCAGTAGGCCGCCAGAAACGGAGCGGATAGGTGGCCTGCTACCGACGCCATATTGACCAGCGTGCCGGTGCCCTGGTTCTCCATAATCTTTAGCGCCTCGCGCGTGCCGGTGACTACCGCTTCGAGGTTAAGCGCGACGACTTTGGTGAAGTCCTCGGGCGACTGCATCAGAAAACTGCCCATGCCGGA
>JAYUBV010000006.1:0-9326 GCA_043740655.1 Pseudomonadota bacterium
CATACAGGACCTAATGAAGTCGAAGTTGCACGCACCAGGGGTGTAAGGACACGCTGCATTTCCGATGGTGCTGTTGTCGACTGGTGGGCCGCAGGAGACTCCGGTTCCCGTGCCCATGCCAGTTCCCGGAGCAGTACCCGACGTAGTTCCCGGAGCAGTACCCGACGTAGTTCCCGGAGCAGTTCCTGACGTAGTTCCCGGAGCAGTTCCTGACGTAGTTCCTGACGTAGTTCCCGGAGCAGTTCCTGACGTAGTTCCCGACGTAGTTCCCGACGTAGTTCCCGACGTAGTTCCCGAACTAGTTCCCGAACTAGTTCCCCCGCTCGTGCCCCCGCCAGTTCCGGAGCCAGTGCCGCAGCATCGAAGATCGATTTCAGGATCTTTCGGCCTCGCATAAACCGCGACAACTTTACTGTCGGTTGCATCCCCAACGTTCACACTCGCAAGTTGGTGCTCTGACCCCACCATACTCGCGCCGAGGGAAAACTGAATAATGGCCGTGCGCGCGGGGTTCAGGCCGTAAGCTTCGACCGTCGTACGGGAGGTGGTTAAACTCGCTTTCATGACTTCGGCCGCTCTCACCATCATTAAGTCGACTTCACCGGTGGATTTTGTCCCCGTCGTCTCATTCTCAATTTGAACGAATTGATTTTGTGTTAATACCCAGCGATCGTCTCCCTCGGATGACCACTTAGTACTTTGGGTAAACGGTTCAATTGCCGGGTTAAAGAAAATATCGGCCGTCCGATGACGTTTGCTGTTTATCGGGATAACGGGGCCAAGCAGCGTAACGATGTCACCGCTAATCACATTGGCGAAACCAGTGCCGTGTACCGAGCTGGGCCCGCCGGTACGAGCAAGGTGGATCTCCATTTCGGCCGCTTCGAACTGGCGCCGGGAACCAACTTTATTCGAAATCACAATCCGGAAAAGTCTTTCATTGTTCAGTGCCGGGGCAGTCGCCGGATTCACAAGGACCAAGGTAATCCGACAACGCCTTACCTTATCGCCCTGAGGCGACTGCGCGAAGAGCATCGCACTTCGTCCCAGAGAAGTGGTTTCGAGAAGATAAACTCCGGGTGGTCGCAGACCTCCCGATGAAAAAAGTGCGCCGGCGTTTAGCTCTCGCCCCTCGACCACCGCCACTAGGTCTTCACAATTTCCGGGAAGTGCGCCGGGATTATCGGGGGGAGAGACAATATTCAGATCAAGGGGAAATACGAAATTATCGGTGGCAGAATTTGCTTTTACGAAAATCGTATTCAATTCGGGCAAGACAGTGTCGGCATCCAAGTAGGGATTGCCCATGCGGCATCCGGTCAAGGCGGCCACGGCGGAACATAGAAATGAAAAACTGAGCAATTTTGAAAGTCGTTTTTTCAACTCGCACCGGTAAATAAGAAAATTTACTGAATCGCGAAAGCAGATGTCGGTTCTGAAGGGAAAATGCTTACGGAATGGAGTAGCAAGAGGAGTTCACGTTGATTTCGATTACTTATATTCTACCGACATTGACCACCCAAGTCAATTTCGGTGCCGATGGTAACTAACTGTAAACTTAATCTATTTTAAATATTCACCAGAACTAGAGCGCCCGATTTGCCGACAGACCCGACGGAAGGGGCCGAGTCGTTCGAATTCCTCCGTTGCCCAACATTTGAGTCTGGCACGACCGTTGCTAAGTACCGACGCATGCGACACGTAATTTATGCAATCACTGGACTCTTTCTATTGGTGGGGTGTGCCTCAAAACCAATGCACCAGTTCACGGGCACCGCAGTTCCGTGGGACGAGATCCAAAAGCTGGACGATGAACTCAAAGACGGCCAGGAACACAGCGTGGACGTACTAGCCGCTAAGCCGTTCACCAAGGCGGGTAAGCATTTGGCCAACGCCAGGACGAATTTGGCCGACAACGACAGCTCCTCCGACGTTTTGAGGGAGGTCGCCAAGGGCTGGGATTACTTAGACCAGGCTAAGCATGTCTCTTTACGGCTGCACCCCTACTTAAAGGGTGTGCTCAAAGCGAGACGTTCGGCCCTCGAAGCCGGGGCCGATAAGTACCCCGTTACCGCCAAGAAGTTCACCCAGGCCGATGGAGATTTGAAGGATGACGCGGCCGGAGCTCCGCGCTGGAGTTTCGACGACTATCGCAAAATGCAGGACCGGTACGGCAACCTGGAGTTCCTGGCCATCGCTGGCCGCGAGCTGGGACAGGCTTTGGCCTACCTCAATCAGGCAAAGGCGGACGGCGCCGAGGATTCAGCTCCGGATACGTACCGCCTGGCTGTAGTCGATTATCTAAGTGCCGAGCGCGAGCTGTCGCGCAACCGTTCCGGAGAAGCCGAGTTCGAAGAGGACATCGATGAAGCCACTACGAGCGCCAAACGGTTGAACTACGTGGTCGCCGCGATGAAGGCGTCGAGTCGCCTGGACGAAAAGAACGCGGTCACGATGTTTAACCAGGAGCAGGAAATTAAATCGCTACGCGCCGAGGCCTACGATCTGCGTCAGGGTAACCAGCAATACGCGTCCAATGGACCCGTACCGCTACCGGCTCTCCCAAATCAAGAAGAGGTTGCGAAACGTGAAGCCGTCCCGGCACCGCCGGTCGCGGATCGCGATGCCGTTCGCCCAGCACCGGCGGTATCGGATCGTGAAGAGCTTCGCCCGCGGGAAGAACGTCGCGTTCCGCCGGTAGCCGCCGTGGCTCCGCCGCTTTCGCCCCGTGAAGAGCGCGAAATCGCGGCCCCCGCGAATCCGCTTCCGCGCGAAGACCTTCTAGTGCACGGGGGGCTGGATAGCGGCTCGAAGCAAGCCGTCGCGCCAAAGCGCGAGGCCGTCGCCGAAACCACGCCGGCAGCGGCGCCGGACAAGGAGACGAATACATTCACCATCGAACGTCGCCGTCTGCAAGAACGCGAGGCTGAGCTCGATCGTCGCCACGCCGCCAAACAGGGTGACCTAGCGATTCATGCCGTAGACGGCGGAACCATCACCGCCTCCAAACCGGCACCCGCCCTCGATGCGATTGCCACGAAGAACGAAGCCAAGCCCATACCCGAACCGAATAACGACCGTCAGCCCCAAGCTCCGATGGTAAGCGATACGCAGCCGGCATCGATCGCGGCCCCCACGAATCCGCTTGCACGCGAAGACCTTCTAGTGCACGGGCTGGATAGCGGCTCGAAGCAAGCCGTCGCCCCGAAGCGCGAGGACGTCGCCCCAATAACGCCGGCACCGGATAAAGAGATAAATCCATTCGCCATCGAACGTCGCCGTCTGCAAGAGCGCGAGGCCGAGCTCGATCGCCGCCACGCCGCCAAAAAGGGTGGCGTAGCGATTCAAGCCGTAGACGGAGGAACGATCGCCGGCTCCAAACCGGCGCCCGCCGTCGAATCGATTGCCACGAAGAACGAAGCCAAGCCCACACCCGAACCGCGTAACGACCGTGAGCCCCATGCTCCGATCGTAAGCGACGCGCAGCCGGCACCAATCCCGAGCGGCTCTCGCGTCGCCCTAACCCCTCCCTTTTCGAAGGGGGACGCCAGCGCTGCCGTTGTGACGAGAGGCGCCGTGGAGCCGAGTCTCGCCCTAGCCGCGGATGCGTCGAAGAAAGAAACGAATTCCATCGCCGCCGAACGCCTCCGCCTCAAGGAGCGGGAAGCGGAAATGAATCGCCGCCATTCTTCGTCGGCCCGACTCACGGTCACCGCCCCGGAAAAAGTGGCCGCCGCCGAGCCGAAATCGGATCGCCGCGTGCAGCAAGAAAAAGGCACCACGCTCGACGCCAAGACTCCGGCTATCGCGCGCGACAAGGTTACGCCGCCGGAAGAACGACCGGTTGTGAAGCCGGATTCGCACGCGATGGAAAAGATTTCCCCGGAGGCCCTGACCAGTAAGAACGAGATCAAAGTCGAACGCCGCAAGCTGCAGGAACGCGAATCCCTGATGGAGAGCCGTCACCGCGAGGCAAAAAAACGCGAAGATCCTAAAACTAATAAGGACGGAACGTCCGATCTCCAAAATCGCGAGGGTGCCGGAATCGGTACGTTACCGCGCACCGCTAGCTGGAGCGAAGAACTCCACGCGCCCCTCAGTGACGGGGCGAAGAATCCGGTGGGCACCTGCCAGGCCGTCATCGGTGAAATCGGCGGCAAGAGTTTACCGGGGCAGATGGTCCGCGTGTCTTACGCTAAATCCGCTGGTTTAGACGCTGCCATTGCCGGCGATTAACTGAACTTTAAAAACGAAGTGACCACCGCACCGAGGCGCCGCCGCGCTCGGGAAGTATGCGGAAAGCCGAAGTTGAATTTTTGCGCCGGTGTAAAAGGGGAACTAGCACGCCCACCGTCACCCCCGCGGCGGCACCGACGAGGGTGTCGCTGATGAAATGGGCCCCGCCCAGCACACGCAACGCGGACACCGTGGCGGTCACGCCGCCAACGACGAGCCACGGCCAAACGTTCTGGTCGTAGCGCAAGCTCAACGTGACCGCGGCAGCACTCAATGCCGTCGCAGCGGTGGTGGTATGGCCGCTGTAAAAAGATCGATAGCCGCCTGCATTCGGCACCAGCGAGGGATCCCCTTGGTACGTGCGCGGCAGCGGACGCTGCGCAATTACTTTGGTCATACTCACCAGGGCGCCCGACACAAGAACGGCTTCGGTAAAAACGACGACGTCTTCCCAGAAAACGTCCCCCGTCCCCACCGCGAACGCATTCGCGGCGATGGGCCCTACTACCGCCAACGCCACCACTGCATCCGAAATGGTCATCGCGGTATCGCTGTGATTGTTCGCGCCGCCGCGATCCAGTCCGTTGATCTCGGTGATCAAACACGGACAACGCGGCTTCACGATCGAACTCGCAAAAGCGTAAGGCACGATCATCCCCGCCAACGCGGCGCCGGACACCGCTAGGTCCGTGGCAAGGTCGACCCGGTAAACACTTAACGCGTTATCACAAAGTGCCGGCGGGGTGCTAAGAAACGCCAATAATACGAGTAGATACCGCATGGCTTAGTCCTATCGCGGAAAGCCCGTTTCTCTAAGGAAAACTTACGGAATCGCCGATAAGCCCTTTAGAGAAATCTGAGGAATTCTATGAGCTTCAAAGCCATTCGACCGCAAGCGCCCGGCACCCCTGCCCCGGCAAATAATCCGACGCCCACTCCACGCCCGACTGCGGTGCCGAATCCTACGCCCTCGGAGCCGAACCACGGCGGCAGTACCACTTCGTCTTTAAACTTTCCGTCACCGGCGCAGTTCCCGGTCATGTCGGCCTTCTGCCGTGACCTGTCCGACGAGCTCGGTAAGGTGCTCGGCATCGTCACCGGCGTGATCGACTACGGCGCGCACTCGGGTTCCGGCGACATCGCCCTCGAAACCTCTTCTTCGGTTACCATGGCGACCGACTACGCGCTGACTTTGTCGCGCAACCTCACTTTCATCCAGGGCTTGCTGTCGGGAGAAAAACTGTCGCCGCAGAAATTCGACGTGGCGCAGATCCTGATGGACACCTACATGCTGAACCAGAAGTACCTCACGCATCGCCAAACGATTCCCTCACTTGTCGTCGATAAAAGCTGCATGGCGGAAGTGGATCCGAACGCGGTTCATCACGTCGTATGCACGCTGTTGATTCGCGCGGGCAAGAATGTAAACCCCGGCGGCGCGGTTACGGTCACTCTGAATCAGCACCCCAACGATTTAGAAATCGTTTTCGCGGAAACGAACAACCCCAACCCGTTCAACGCGAACGACAACGACGTCGCGGTTTGCAAAATGTTACTCGAAGCGCACGGCGGAAAATTCGACGCCACGTCGGCGAACGGCGAAACCAAAATTTCGATGGTGTTCCCCGCCCCCAACGGCGTGGAGACCAGTAAGAACTCGGCGAACAAACGGCGCCACCGCCGCGCGCGGGCTCGCTTCGCGGTCGACTTTCACTTCAGCTCCGACATGAAGGAAATGCAGACTTTCACCGCGAACGTAAGCGTGAACGGCGTGATGATCGCCTACCCGCCAGACAAATTTAAAACCAAACCGCAGGTGGGCGCCGAGATTGGACTCAAAATCCATTGCTCGCGCGATCGCGTGTTAGACATTCCTAAAGCGCGTATCGCGGCGGTTCTAAACACTTCCGTCGGCGTGGAATTTGGCGAGATTGATGATAAAACTCGTCGCATTCTGGCCGGCATCGTCAAAAGCCGCCCATATTAATGCGTCGCGTTACTGTCCCGCTTTACGAACTCGTAAAAGTCCAGCACAGTCAAAAGACCTTATGAAACTCTGCTTCGTCGTCAGATCGCCGTATAGCCAGGTCGTGACCTACACCACTACCCATTTGGCTTACGAAGCCCACAAGCGCGGCCACAAGGTCTATTACACGACTATCAATTCGCTTAGTTACCAGGACGATGACCGAGTGCGCGCCACGGTGGTCTCCCCCGGCAATGGCCACTTTGCCTCGCGGGACTCTTTTTTGGAGGCTCTCCAGGGGGAATCGGCCAAGCGGGAAGAGGTCTGCCTTTCCGATTTCGACGCCGTATTCTTGCGTCATAATCCAAACGAGTCCGAACCCTCCAGCGATCGGGGCAAGAGCCCCATCATCGAGTTTGGTCGCCTGCTCAAAGCGCACGGCGTGCTCGTGCTGAACGACCCGGGCGGCCTGTCCAAGGCGGCCAGCAAACTTTACCTGACCAACTTCCCGCCCGAGATTCGCGCGCGCACGTTGATTACGCGCAGTCCGATCAAGGTAAAGGCATTTTTACACGAGCTGAAAAAGCCCGCGATCATCAAGCCCCTCTCGGGCTACGGGGGACAGGATGTTTTCTTCATCAAGGACGCCAAGAAAGAGCTGAACATCAATCAGATCATCGCGGCCGTCAGCAAGAACGGCTACATCATGGCGCAGGAGTTCCTTCCGGCCGTGAAAAACGGCGACAAACGTTTGCTGCTATTGAACGGCGCGCCGATCTTCGTCGGCGAGCAGGCCGCCATTTACCGGCGCATGTCACCGCACGGAGACGTGCGCAGCAACATGCACGTCGGCGGCACGCGCAAGCGCGTCGAGTTCACCAAGAAGGAAGCCCACGTGGCGTCGATGATTCAGTCGCGCTTGATTGCCGACGGTCTGTACTTCGTCGGGGCCGACATCGTGGGGGACAAGCTGCTCGAGATCAACGTGTTCTGCCCGGGTGGCATCAACAACATCAACGAGCTCTACAATATCAACGTAGGCGCAGTCGTCATTGAGGACTTGGAGCGTCAAGTACGCATCGCGAAAACTCACCGCAGCGTCAGCCCCAGCAAGGCCATGGACATTGGCCCCGGCGGCCGGGTCTTCAAAGTGGTTTCTTGACCGCTCACCCGTCTGATATCCTCTCCCGATGACAAGATTGCTAGTGCTCTGCGGGGGCAGATCCTCCGAACACGAAATTTCTCTCATTTCGGCCAAAGGCATCCTCGATGCGCTCGATCGCACGATGTTCAGCCCCATCGTCGTCGGCATCTCGAAAAAAGGGGTGTGGCACCTCGAAGAGGAAAAAAGTTTCTACAAGGGTGAGTTCCGCGCGGATCAGATCCGGCTGAACGAAAGCGGCACGCCGGTCACGTTGGCGCCGTACCTTTCTTCCGCGGGCTGCGGGCAAATCGTCGCCGCCGGCCGTACCATCGAATTCGACGCGGTCTTCCCCATGCTCCACGGAACCTTCGGCGAAGACGGCACGATGCAGGGCATGCTCGACCTCATCGGCATCCCTTACGTCGGCTCCACCTGCGGTGCTTCGTACATCGCCATGGATAAGGTGCTGGCCAAAACGTTGTGCGCGCAAAATGGAATTCCGGTTACGGATTTCGTGGTACTGCGTTCCCGCGAAGAGCTTAAAAATAAAAAGGCCGAGATCGAAAAGCTCGGCAAAACGGTATTCGTGAAACCGTCGCGTGCTGGCAGTTCGGTTGGCGTTTCTAAAGTTACCGCTCCGGAACAAATGGAAAAAGCCGTCGACCTCGCCTTTCAGCATGACACCAAGATTTTGATCGAACAAGGAATCAACGGCCGTGAGATCGAGTGCGGCGTGCTGGGGCTCTGCCGTAAGGCCCGGGCCAGCGTGCCTGGTGAGATCGTGGTCTCCGCCAAGATCGGCTGGTATTCTTACGAGGCGAAGTACTTGCTCAAGGATGCCGCCGAAACGTTGACGCCGGCTCCGCTCGATGCGAAGACGCAAGCCGAAGTGCAGAAACTGGCCCTGGAAACGTTCAACGTGTTCGAATGTGATGGCCTAGCGCGCGTGGACATGTTCCTGGAAAAAGGGACGAACAAAGTTTACCTGAACGAGGCCAACACCCTGCCCGGCTTCACTCCGATCAGCATGTACCCCAAGATGTGGGAAGCCTCGGGGGTGTCGTACAAGGAACTGATTCGCGAGCTGGTACGGCTGGCATTCGAGCGGCTCGGCAAGGCCATGCCCACCAAGTAGGTACAATGTTCCCCAAAGAATTACCCCCCATCGACTTTGTGGCCCGCCGGGCTAACTTTTTCAAAAAGCTAGGTAACGGCGTCGCTTTTTTGGCGGGGGCGGATCTTATGACCCGCAACGACGACGTGGATTTTCCCTTCCGTCAGGAATCGGATTTCTACTACCTCACCGGATTTGCCGAGCCCCGGGGGTTCGCGATCTTTGCGCCGGGGTTAAAGAAGGCGCCGTTTCAAATGTTCGTACCGCCCAAGAATAAGGAACGCGAACTATGGGACGGCTACCGGCTCGGCGTGCAGGGGGCGAAACAGATCCTCAAAGCGGATGCCGCCTTCTCGTCGGATACCGACGACTGGGAAAAGGTGCTCATCGAAGCATTGCCCCACGCCGACAAGATTTTTTACCGCGTAGGGCGCAGCCCCGATCGCGACCGAAAATTATTTTTGATTTTGGAAAAAGCTAAGCGCCAGCACTGGCGCGGAGGCCGCTGGCTGTGGCCCATCCACGATCCGCACGAGCTACTTTCGGAAAATCGGCTGGTGAAGACCAAGGCTGAGATTGGTCGACTGCAGGCCGCCGCCAAAATTTCGGCGGAGGCCCACGTCAATGCCATGCGGGCGGCGAAGCCCGGCATGTACGAGTACGAAGTGCAGGCGGTGATCGAGCACACGTTCAAGGCGCGGGGCGCTTCGCGCGTGGGTTACGAATCGATCGTGGCGTCGGGCCCCAACGCGTGCGTGCTGCACTACCACGCGAATCACCGCAAAATGGAGCGCCACGATCTGCTGCTGATCGATGCCGGTGCGGAGTTCGAGTATTATACGGCCGACATCACGCGCACGTTTCCG
>JAYUBV010000007.1:0-2845 GCA_043740655.1 Pseudomonadota bacterium
GCCGGAGATTCGATTACCATCTCGGGCAGTAATCTTTCGGCGGTAATGTCCGTCAGCTTCGGCGCGACGGTCGCCAGCTTTTCGCTCGGCACGGCTAGCCAGATCACCGCGGTGGTACCCGCCGGACTTTCGGGAACTATGACGGTCACGGTTTCTAACTCCGCCGGCCCGGGTACCTTTTCCTGCACGATCAGCCCCCCCGCGGTGCTAGCTCCCGCAAACCTAAGCGCTACCGCAGGGAGAGCCGGAGATTCGATTACCATCTCGGGCAGTAATCTTTCGGCGGTGACGTCGGTCAGTTTCGGCGCGACGGTCGCCAGCTTTTCCCTCGGCACGGCTAGCCAGATCACCGCGGTGATCCCTGCCGGACTTTCGGGAACTGTGACCGTGACGGTTTCTAACTCCGCCGGCCCGGGTACCTTTTCCTACACGATCAGCCCTCCCGCGGTTCCAGCTCCGGCGAACCTGACGTTCTCTTCGCCCAATCCCCGAATTGGGGATTCGATCGTCCTCTCCGGAAATAATATTTCCGGTGCGCAGTCCATCGTGATCGGCGGGCAACCGGTTACCAACTTCGACCCGGCGGGCCCGACTATTTCGATTACGGTTCCCAGCGTCGCGGCCGGACTTACCACGGTCACCTTAACCACGGCCGGGGGCCCGACGTCGGCGAGCCTTACGATCAGGCCCGCGGCCTTTCCCTACGATCTCGTCGTCGCGGGCACCGAAGTCCCCAATCCGCAAGTTTGGGGCACCAAGCTCAGCAACCAATCGGAGGTGGGTTTTGACTTGCCCGTCGGCGGATTCATAAAACCCGTGGTGGCCGAGATCAAGAACCAGAATGGCGAGCAATGCGTCTTTGCCCTCGGTTTGGATTCTACCCCGTTCGTTACCCGCTTGACCGCTTCGTGGAGCCCTTTAACCCAAGTCATCGCCGCGGGACTAAAATTTATGTACCCGGTCACCGACGGAGCGGGGAATAAGGTTCTGTTCGGCATTGGCATGGATGACCAGGTTTACCGGGTGAATCTGGATCCCATGACCTGTTTAGCGTCGGGTGCCTTTGCGCTCGTGGCCCCCGGCTCGGTCCGGGGACTCGCGGTCGGCACGAACCTCGCCGGGGCCTTGCGAGTTGTCGTCATCGGCTGGAATGATTTCATCTACTACACCACCCCTAACGCCAATCTAACTGCCAGCAGTTACACGGCCGGGGATGCCACCACTGCGGTCCGCTACATCTCCTTCGGATCGGATAATAGCCTTCGTCAGCGGGTTCTTTATGCAGTGAAAAAATCCGACAACTCCATTATCGAAGCGCCGCTGCAGCTCGATTCGGGGCTCACCTCCGCCGGTGCGTATTCGGTGATCGTGCCCGGGGGAGCGAATCTGCCCGGCGCCATCACGGCGCTTGCCGCGGGTAACGAGCCCGGGACGGGCAACTCCGTCGTCTACTTCCTAGTGAATAATCTGGTTTATTCTTCCCGTTACACTTCGGTTTGGAGCGGGGCTCAGCTAGCCGGGTTTAGCACGGTCAGTTCCCTCTGGCTTCCCCACTAGAGCGAGAATGGCCCAATTTACCTTTGACCTTCACAATCTCAACACAATCCCTTCATTGGTCTTGGGTACAAATATAATATGCGGGCCAATCTGTTTCGTTACCGGAAAATGCAATCGGGCTATAGCCTTATCGAGATCATCGCGTCCATTACCGTGATTGGTATTGGGCTGCCCGCGGTTATCTTTATGTACACCACGGCCTTCGTCGTGGACGCCGATAATTCGGCCCGTTCTCAGGGCATCTATATCGCCAACGCTTTAATGAACGAAATTTCGCAACGCCGATTTATGCACAGTGTGGCGTTCCCGGGAAACGGCCCCGAAACGGGGGAAGTGATAAATGCTTCGTACGATCGGCGAAACTTTAACGACATCGACGATTATGAACATTTTAGTGTCAATGGGGGTTGGGATTGGGTAAGCCCTCCGTAGAGAGAAGGCCACGTTGGCCGCTGCCCTTACACCGCGTCAGACGGCGTTTCGGGGCGCTTATTGCCCGTAACTACATTTATGGCTACTAGGCGGCTTCACGGAAATGCCGCTTAATGGCTCCTATTCGTAGTGGTGAGCGGCACCCGGCTGACCGACGCCGCCGCCACGCAAAGCCCATTCAATATCGCCTCGCAAGGGAGTTCCGGTTCGTCAGGCTCCAGCAATTTGTCTGCCTTATACGCCATGCAGATGAGGGCCCAGGCGTCGGCCGCAAGCCAAAAGAAACCGGCCGAGGAAGAGCCCAAAGAGGCGGCGCCGTTAAAACCGCGCACCCCTCTTTTTAATCCCCTGACGTTTGAAACGGAAACCACCCCCGAACGTCCCCGCGAAGTAAACCTACTTAGTCTGCGTGGCCTGCGCCGAACCAAACCCGCTCGCGCGCGCTAGTCCTCATGTCCTTCACAATCTTCACAATCGGGCGGGTGTATCGGCGCTGTATACGCCTTCGCCAACCGCCTAACCCGTCCCCAAAGTTCAGCCAACCCTCCCGCTCAAAAACGTGGCGCCGTGGTTGCAATGTAGTTAGTCGGGAACCCGCATTTCCGGGCGGGTGGGTAGGAGACGCGCATGAGAGCATCTAGATTTTACATCTTGTTAGCTATTTCCACGTTTGGGTTGGCAGTCCACGCGGACGACGAACTTCACAAAGGTTTTGTACTCGGCGAAACGAACGACTCAAGCGGCGAAAACATTTCCGGCCGCACGGGCGGCACGCTTTCGTTACCGAGGCGCGGGGCACGCGGTGGCGCGGCTTCGACACCGTCGGTGAAGCCAGCGGTACGGCCGGTTGCTCGCG
>JAYUBV010000008.1:0-2842 GCA_043740655.1 Pseudomonadota bacterium
AAGCGCGGAATGACGTGGCGGGTGGTGATTTCCAACTTCTCGTATCGCGAGTAGCTGGACATCTCGATGATTTCTAAACGGTCACGCAACGCGGGCGGAATTGTTTCCGCGACATTGGCCGTTGTGACGAAAAAGATCTCCGAGAGATCGAACGGCACATCGAGGTAGTGATCCAAAAAGTTGTGGTTCTGCTCGGGGTCCAGCACTTCGAGCAGGGCCGACGCGGGATCGCCGCGGAAGTCGGAACCGACCTTGTCTATTTCGTCCAGCAGCAGCAGAGGATCTTTGACGCCGGTTCGCTTTAAATTCTGAATCAGGCGGCCGGGCATGGCGCCGATGTAGGTGCGGCGGTGGCCGCGGATTTCTGCTTCGTCCCGCACGCCGCCTAAGGAGGCACGAATGAAAGAACGGCCTAGGGCGCGGGCGATGGACTTAGCCATGCTGGTCTTACCGACGCCCGGGGGCCCCAGCAGACACAGGATGGGCCCTTTCAGGTCCTTCTTCAGTTTGCGTACCGCCAAAAACTGAATGACCCGGGCCTTCACCTTATCGAGACCGAAGTGGTCTTCGTCCAAAATTCTGCGGGCGTCCTCAAGTTTAAAGGACATGGGGTCGCTGGCGGATCGTTTTTCCCACGGCAGCGCGCACAGCCAGTCGAGGTAGGTGCGGATGACGTGGTATTCCGGCGATGAGCGGGGCACCACCGCGAGCCGCGACAGTTCGTCCGTTGCCACTTTTTTGGCTTCCGGAGACAGCTGCGCTGCTTCGATCTTCTTGGTGAACTCGTCGTTTATATTCGACTCGTCCCCTAGCTCGTCGTGAATGGTGCGGAGCTGTTCGCGTAGCAGGTGGTCTCGTTGGTCTTTAGAGATCCGCTCCATCATCTTCGTCTGAATTTCGTTATGCAGCTGTAGGCGGTCGCGCTCGCGGATCATCTGCGAAAGCAGCATTTCCAGCCGCGCCTCGACATCGATCGTCTCGACCAGCTCCTGCTTTGCGGGTACCGGAAGACTTAGAAAGGTCGCACACAGATCGGCGATCTGTCCGGGCTCCTCCAGCTGCTGGAATAACTTCAATAGGGCGTCGCCGCCCGGAATGGAAGCCATGCTCAAGATGGCTTTCGCTAAGCCCTTTACCTCTTGAGTCAGCGTATCCCGACGGGGGGACACGATGAGTGGCACCTCTTGAATCTGCATTCCGCGGGCCCCGAAGAAAGCGGGCCCGTCTACAAATTCCGATACGGTATAGCGGAACAGCCCATTCGCGATGAGTTGAAACCCATCGTTTTCGACGGGGTTCAACTTCGAGATTAGGCAGACCACCCCAGTGAGATACAGATCCTTCGCGGTCGGCTCCTCTACCGAGGCCTCTTTCTGCGCAACCACCAGCAGGAGCTGGCCGTTGTCATTGGCGTGCCTCACCGTTTGGACGCTTCGAGGGCGACCCACGATAAGAGGCACTGCCGCATTGGGAAAGAGGACGGTATTACGAACCGGAAGGACCGGCACAATCTCAGGTATTTCTATTACCCGTTTCGTCAATGTGTTCCCTTGTTGGGGCTATACGCGCCCAGAGGTTATTTGCGCCGTAGCTTCTTAGCTTTCATCTTCTTCTTCGCTTTACGACGGCGGGCTAGCTTCGGATCCTGTTTCTGCTGCTGGCGGCCGCTTTTCAGGTGCGCCTTGCGAGCCGCTTTTCTCCGCGCTGTCTTCTTCTTCCGTTTTACCGCTTTTTTCGCCATCGATCGCTCCAGATTGGTTTTGGTTTGGCAAAAATCTCTCATGACTTGTTAAGTAAGGCAAACCATCGAATCCATGCTAGGTTGCGCCCATGAAACGTAGCGCACGAAGTTTGTGGATTGGACTGACGTTTGCGGGGGTATTTTTGACTCTTGGAGTGGCTCGGGGGGACGATTTCGTCCTGACCCCGTACGAAGTACTCGGTAAACCCCTTAGCCTGGACAAGATTGCCAAGCCGGAAGGCCACCCGCTGACCCTAGTGGGCTTCGGCATTCGGAAGAAGAAGGTAGTCCTGGTCAACGTTTCCGTGTACGTGGCCGGTCTTTACGTCGGGCAGCCCAAAGACTGGAACCCGTCGGATACCGCCGCCTCCTTTAAGAAGCAGACCAAACGGTTTTTGAGCCTCACCTTTTTGCGCGACGTCCCGGGCGAAAAGATGAAAAACGCCTTCGCGGACTCGCTGGAAAGCAACCGTCTCGACCCTAAGCGGGAAGATATCGCCAAGGCGCTGAACGCCCTGACCACAGACATGAAGGAGGGCAACCGCATGACCCTCCTCGGTATCACCGAGCCAGGTAAGCCGCAGAAGCTCATCGCGACCGGATCCAAGGCCCCGATCGAGGTGACGGGTAACACGCTCGTCGACGATCTGTTCAGCATCTGGTTCGGCAAGCCTGCCGACGGCAATATGGAAGACCTGCAGGCTCAGCTTAAGACCCGGCTGAAATAACCACTCCGGGATGAAACCCAAGCCACTTAGTAAGCCACGTGCCCGGCCACCGGCGCTTCGGCTTGAGGAGCTGCCTCCATTGCGGGCGCCCGTTTTATCAACGCGGGTAGCCCCACCATCCGGTACAGGTGCCTACACCATTGGCTTAGAATTTTTAAGTCGAATCCGAACGTTTGCGACCTGGCAACCCACGTGGCTGCGATCGGAAGTTTCTCCAAATTTCGGGTGCGGCGGCGAGGGTCGGGATCGGTTGCCGCGAGGACAAAATCGCGGAGGACGGCCACGCGATCGGCGTGGGCAGGGTACTTCTCCTGGAAAATTTGAAACTGCCTCCGCATCATCTCCTGCATCGCCGCGACCTTAGCGTTATCAG
>JAYUBV010000009.1:0-2840 GCA_043740655.1 Pseudomonadota bacterium
CGCCTGCAGAAAGGGATCTGCGGAAAGCTCGATGAGGTGTACTTGAACGGCCACCCGACCGAGCGTCTACCGAACAACTTGAACTTGAGCTTCGCGTACGTCGAAGGCGAAGGCATGATGATGGGCTTAAAGGAAATTGCGGTGTCGTCGGGATCGGCGTGCACCTCGGCTTCGCTCGAACCATCGTACGTTCTGAAGGCGATGGGAATTGGCGAGGAACTCGCCCACTCGTCGATTCGTTTCGGGCTCGGCCGCTTCAACACGATCGAAGAAGTGGACTACGTCGTGGAGAAGGTTGTCTCCGTCGTTCAACGACTGCGCGACATGTCGCCGCTCTACGAAATGGCAAAAGAAGGCATTGATTTGAAATCCGTCCAATGGACGACGCACTAGGAGTTATTTATGGCTTACGGACCAAAAGTTATCGACCACTTCAACAACCCCCGCAATGTGGGCTCGCTCGACAAAGCGGACTCGGACGTCGGCACGGGCGTAGTAGGCGCCCCGGAGTGCGGCGACGTGATGAAGCTGCAGCTCAAGATCCGCGATAATATCGTTGAAGACGCCAAATTTAAGACGTTCGGTTGCGGCAGCGCGATTGCCAGTTCAAGCTTGGCGACGGAATGGGTCAAGGGCAAGTCGATAGACGACGTGCTTAAGATCAAAAACACCGACATCGTGAACGAGCTGGCGCTTCCGCCCGTGAAAATTCATTGCTCGGTGCTCGCCGAAGACGCCATTCGCGCGGCGATTGCGGATTATCAAAAGAAGCAGGCGGCTGAGACCAAGAAGCAAGGCTAAGGAGCACACTATGATTCAGCTCTCCGACTCGGCGGCAAAACAGATTAAGCGCATTCGCGAAGACGAAAAGGCCTCGGATGCGGCGGGACTTCGTATTTCGGTGGTAGGCGGCGGTTGTAGCGGCCTGTCGTACAAGCTCGACTTTCAGAAAGAGCCCGTGGCGACGGACAAAGTTTTTGAGATCGACGGCGTCAAAGTGTTCATCGATCCCAAAAGCTTTCTCTACGTGAAGGGCTTGACGCTCGATTACTCGGGCGGGTTGAACGGCACGGGATTCACCTTTAAGAACCCGAACGCGACTAAGAGCTGTGGCTGTGGAACTTCGTTCGCCGTCTAAGTCGGCCAGCCGAGATAGACCGGGCCAACCCTGTTGGAATTGCCAACGTGCGGTCGAATCCCTCCCGTTCTGTAACGCTTGCGGAAAGATTCAGGAACTGCCCGAGGCCCTTTCCGCCTTTGCGATGTTGAAGGAACCCGTGTCCCTTCGCTTTTCGGCGGACGGATTGCGTGGCAGCTACTTCGCATTGTCAAAGCAGGTACACCCCGATCGCTTTGGAGCAAGCACCCCGCGAGAGTCGTTATACGCCTCCCGCTGGTCCAGATCCTTGAATCAGGCATACGCCCGTCTAAAAGAACGGGATGCTCGAGCCGAAGCGATTTTGGAAACTTACGGTAAGGAAGGGTGGCTTAAGAAGGGCTCCGTTCCGGTGGAGTTGGCGGAAGACTACTTTGAGTTTCAGGAGAAGGTTTCCGAAGGGCACGACCTAACGGATTTTCTCAAAGTTTTGGGCGCACGCAGAGAAGCAATGCAAGCTCAGTGGCGAGAGATGGAAACGATTTCGGTGTGGAATGAGGCGAGCCTGAAGCGGCTCGCCGATTTGATGACGCTCGGGCGATACATCGCTTCGATGGAAAACGACATTAACAAGCGTAGGACGTAAGCAGTATGCGGATCGTAGGAATTGATTTAGGCACGACGAATAGCCTCATCGGCGTTATCGAAAAAGGGCGACCTCACCTCATCCAAGATGCGAACGGTTCGCCCCTCGTGCCCAGTGTGCTTTTCTTCGAAACCCCCGGCGACGCTCCGATAGTTGGCGCGGCCGCCCGCGCGAAACGCGGTACGGCTTCAGATCGCGTGCTGTTCAGCACGAAACGTTTTTTGGGTCGCGGTAAAGCGGATCTTTCCGCCACCGATCTCACCCTCCCCTTGGACTTTACCCCTAGCGACGATAACCAGATCCGGTTTCAGATTCCGGGCCGCGTGGTGTCCCCCGTAGAGGCCGGCGCCTTCGTGCTTTCGCATTTGAAACGTCTCGCGGAAAAAACTCTCGGCGGCGAAGTGAAAAAGGCGGTGGTTACCGTACCGGCTTACTTTGACGACTCGCAACGCCAGGCCACCAAGCTTGCCGGTGAAGTGGCGGGGCTGGAAGTAGTGCGCATTCTGAACGAGCCCACCGCCGCTTGCCTCGCCTACGGAATCGATAAAAAGACGATGGGCACCGTGGCGGTGTTCGACTTGGGCGGCGGAACGTTCGATATCTCCATTCTTCGCGTGCAGGAAGGCGTATTCGAAGTGCTGGCCACTAATGGCGACACGGCCCTGGGCGGTGACGATATCGACGCCATCGTGGCGGAAAAACTGGCACACCGCTTAGGCAACGGCGCTGAGGCTCCCAAGCCTGAGCTACGGGCGCAGTGGCTGGTGCTGGCCGAAAAGTTGAAACGCGATCTTTCTGACCACAACCACGCCACGGGAACGATCGTGATCGACGGACACGAACGCCAGGTGGAAGTCTTCCGCGAGGAGTTCGACGCCTGGATAAAACCCGTACTCGAAAAACTAATGGGGCCGTGCCGGCAGGCGCTGACCGATTCGGGACTAACGTCCGAACAGATTTCCGACGTAATTCTCGTGGGCGGCAGCACGCGCGTGCCCGCGGTACGCCAGACCGCCACAACCCTTTTCCGCCGTGAACCGCACTCCACGCTTAACCCCGACGAAGTGGTGGCGATGGGGGCGGCGGTCCAGGCCAATC
>JAYUBV010000010.1:0-2840 GCA_043740655.1 Pseudomonadota bacterium
AAAGCGCTCGAAGTTTACGATATGCTCGACGGCAAAAAAATGAAGGACTCCTGGCGTTCGGTGTACTTATCGGTAATGGCCTCTCCGAAGGCTCTGCCGGACGTCCGGCGACGTTTGACCAAAGAGTTGGGTCAACTCGACTTGAACCCCGCCCACAACGAAAAGTTTATCGCGGCCGTAATTGGCGGGTCCGCTGCCTCTCCCCGCGACGCCATTGCGGAAGCGCTAAAACGTGACGTCCCGCGGTCGGGTAAGCAGGTGCTGGAAGCTTTGGCTAAGGCGCCCGCCAGTGTGTTGCCCGATGCCCTAAGTGCCCTGCGAGAGTCACGTCAGGCGGGCGCACTTGCGGGCGCCAAGAAAATATTGCGCGATCTGATTGCAAGAGCGGACGAACGAACGGCCGGCCCCCTTGCCGACCTACTCGCCCAAACGGGAGACTACCTAGAGGACTTTCCAAGTGCCGAGACGAAAAGAAAGTTTCTTGCCATGCTGTTTGAACAAGAGTCGAACTTCTCTGGGCGGCTCTTTGCGCTGAAGGCGTTAGAAAAGCGGCCCGACGCCGAACTCTACGATCAGGTAATGGCATCGTTGCACCAGCGCGACCTCGCCACACTGACCGGGGTATTTGGGTCAGGCGAAGACACTGACCTGAAGGCGCTGAAGGTACAGATCCCGCTTACGCTAGCCGCTTTGGAAAAGGAAGTTCCCGGGATGGGCAAACGGCTCATCAAGGAAATCGAAAAAGGCGCAGCCACCCGCGGCGCCGACCCAAAAAACTTGGCCGCCATAGCTCTAAAAGCCTTAGCCAAGCCTTCCGATTTTGATGATGTCTTTCGCCTGTTCAAAAACGCCCCGAAGGATCGCTTGCTCAACCGTAATCTCGCCGAGGCCCTAGGCGCGGTGGTTCCCTTCTTACGCGAACCACAAAAGACCAAGGCTACGCAGGCGTTGACGGAATACCTAGGCGCAACGGACCCGGCCCAACAAATCGGCCAGCGAATGTTACGTGGGCGTTTGCCCCGGGCCCTGGTGAGCGCCATCGATACCGAGCTGGATAAAAAAATCGAAACTGCCAATCCCAATCTGAACCTCTGCGACACGGTCTGCGGAATATTCGATAAGGCGGGCGAATGGGGGGGAACCGAAAACACGGATAAGCCGGAAATTTACTACAACAAGGAACAGCCCACTCTGTTTTGGAAGGGGGCGACGCGATCACTCAAGCTGCTCTTTCTTGAAAAGGCTCGTCCCTTTTGTGAAAAAGACGCTAAACCCGATAAAAAACTAACCGATGAGCTCGCCGTTTTGGCGGCCGAGATCCGTAAGCGGCGCGCCGACGAAACGGCGCGCATCGCGGCCGATAAGGGGCGCAAAGAGCTGACGATCGAAGACCTTCCCACCGAGCACATGACCGAAGCCGAAAAGAAAGCATTGGCGGACTTTATGAACAAGTCGCGAGGATCGGGGACGTGGATTCCGGGCAACTCGGTCGAGGCGTACGGAAACGTGTTCTCTTCACTCCTAGCACGCACCCTGAAAGAACACGGACTTAACTTCGGCGGAAAGGAGGGGCTCACGGCGGATGAGCTCGATCGCATCCTGAAACTTCCCATCGAAATTGGCGCGAACCAGAATAGTCTGGGCACCACCCATTTGATTGCCTCGGCCTTAGTGGCGGCAACCCCCAAAACTCCGGAAGAACGCCAAAAGATCGAGAAAATTTTGGCCCAGCTTGAGGCCAATCGCATTAAGGCTGCCGCCGCGGCCAAGAAAGACGGGGTTTCTGACGCAGACGTCATGCACCACTTTCCTTACGGAGCCCGCGAGTCAGACATTAGGGACGAACATCCGGAGGGCTCACGCGCGCGTGCCCCGTTGGTCCGTTTGGCTTTTTACCTCCACGATAGGGGCAACCGCAACGAAACGCGGGCAAACCTTCTTGAAGCCTCTGACTATTATGTGCAGGACTTTGCAAAAATTTTCGGCCCGATTGGCGACGAGAAGTACAAGGGGCAGTCGTTCCACGACGCCTACGATCACAGTCGTGCGGCTTACTACGCCACGTCGAATGTACTCTACGTGGCGGCCGGTCTCGAACTGGCCCGCCGCGATCCACTGGCGACCAAAGAGCAGCAGGATAAGGCGGACGCACTGAAAGCAACGCTGCGACTACGCCTGATCGGGCAAATGAAAAATGGATTATTCAAGCCGCAGAACAAAGCTAATTTCAGCGCCGCGGCTACTTACGACAATCCCCACGTGGGGTTGGCGTTTTTGAGTTTACTGGACGAGAAAAAGGACAAATGCCGCTCGGGGAAAGCGGCTACCCCGACCACGGGCATCGTCGACCCCACTGTGGCGGAGAAGCTATTTGAGTCCGCTCCGGCGCCCAAAGCGGCTCCGAAAACGAATAAGAACAACCACTGAAAAAAGAAAAGCCCCCTCGCGAAATTCGCGAGAGGGCCTAATCTTTAATCTAGTTCAGTCCGCCAATTACGGCAGGTGGTTGAACGTAGGAGCCGGCTTCGCTTTGTTCAGCAGCGGAACGTAGTTCTCGCTGATCGCCTGAACGTCGAAGGCATAGTGCCGAACCACGCGGAACTGCGGGCGCTGGCTGCCATCCTTCATCACGACTTCCACCGGCATTTCGGCCGGGGCGCCGCCGGGAGCGGCCATTGCCGCCATCGGGGCTGCCATCGAACGCGACTTCATCGAAGCGCTTTCGAGCATCGCACCATCGTTACGAGACGGACGGGGCGAACCGACACGCACGTTAACGACGTGAGCCTTCACGAGACCGTGGGCGGTAACGTCCTGAGCCAAGGGGCCTTTCGGATCCA
>JAYUBV010000011.1:0-2835 GCA_043740655.1 Pseudomonadota bacterium
GTCGACCCCGGCCACGCCGGATTGAGCGGACAACCGCTCTATGAAAACGCGCAAGGCATCCGACACCACGGTATAGACGACGATCGCCCGTAGGTCGTGGGCCTCTTCAAAAATCGAGGAGACCTGACTTTCGGTGCGCACATTTTTATAGCGGGTGATCTTTAAGCCGTCGCGCACGTACTGGACGAGGGCGGCCTTGATCATCTGGTCAGCGGTTTCGCCGGTGCCGTCCGACAGCACGAAAATCGTTAGCCCCTTGATACGGGGCGTCCCGTCCCCAATCTCCGGTGCCGTTTTCTCGGGCTCCGTTTTCTCCGGCACAATCTTCTCTGGCATGCTCACTCCTCGTGCGATCGCGATAGTCCCCGTTCCATCAGGCGAAGCCAGTTGGCGGTGGACTTCATGATCCGTACGTGAAATTTCGCTACCCCTTCGAGGTAGTCGGTCTTTAAAACTTTGGCGTGCTCGTGCAGCTGCGATTGCAGCCACGTGTCCTGGTACGGCACCGTCACGTCGAGCTCCACCATGTCGCGCTCGAAATAAGCAAAGATGCCGTCCCGCAACCGCTTGGCATCGGCCGGATTAAAGGCCGACACGACTAGACTATCGATGTAGCTGCGTTCCAAAATACGCGGCAGAAAATACTCTTTCACCTGGTCGCTCTTGTTGAAAACGAGCAGCGACGGTTTGTCCTTCGCCCCAATTTCGTCGAGCACTTCGCGGGTCACCCTCATCTGCGAGTCGTAGTGCGGAGAGGACAGGTCCACCACGTGGAGCAATAAATCGGCCTCCAGCACCTCTTGCAACGTCGAACGGAACGACGCGACCAGCGCGTGCGGTAACTTGTCGATGAATCCGACGGTGTCGGATAGCAAAATCGCCGGACGGGTCTTGGGATCGATGACCCTCACGGTGGAGTCCAGCGTGGCGAACACGCGATCATCCACGTACACCTCGGAATGCGTCAGCGCATTCATCAACGTGGACTTGCCAGCGTTGGTGTAGCCAACGATCGCCACGCGCAAAAACTTATCCCGGTGCGATCGTTGGACTGCTCGGTCGCGCGAGGTTCCCTCCATCTCCTTCTTAAGACGGGAGATGCGCTGACGGATCATGCGGCGATCGAGCTCGATTTGGCGTTCGCCGACGCCCTTCATCCCGATACCGCCCTTTTGGCGTTCGAGATGGGTCCACCGGCCGGTCAAATGCGTGGAGAGGTACTCTAGCTGAGCTAACTCAATCTGGCGTTTCGCCTCTTTCGTGCGCGCGTGCTTGGAGAAGATGTCTAAAATAACGCCGGTACGATCGATAACCCGACAACCCATAATCTTTTCGAGATTCTTTTGCTGGGTCCCCGACAGGTCGTGATCGAACGCAACCAGATCGCACTCAAGCTCTTTAGCCTTAGCGGCAATCTCTTCCGCTTTGCCGACCCCGATAAAGTGCGATGGACTAGGCTTGGCCCTCTTCTGGGTGAAACGCTCGAGAACTTTGCCCCCCAACGTAGTCAGGAGTCGCTCTAGCTCGTCGAGGGACTGGATCATCTCATCGGGATCGGTATCCGGCAGCTCGATCGCCACCGCCAATACGTTCTCGATATCGATCCGTTCGCCTTTTTTGGTGTAAGCGCTCATCGATCCGCAGGGGCCTCGGCCCCGGAAGCGACGGGGACGGAATCATCCCCCCACACGAGCTCCTCTACGTCACCCTTCCCGTCCTTCACCTGACTCCACTGCTTTTCGAGCCACTTGGAAAGCTCCGCGGTCTCGGGCCACACCAAAACGCGTTTAGCGTTGATCCCCCTACAAACCGAATCAAGCGATTTCTTAGAGAGCGATTTGAAGTTATCCAGGACAAGAAAACGAATTCCCGAGCGCGCTTCTATAGGCACGTAAGTTAGCGGCGAATTGGCCTCGGGTGGTGTCAGCACATAGCGCGACAGCAACCCCTGCAGCCGCCAATCCAGATCGCGCAGCACCGCGCTTTCTAACGGGCGCCCCTCTTTGCGGTCCGCGAGCAGTACCCAAATAGCGTCCCATTCACCTGGTTTGACGGGAAACTCAAGGATGGTTGTGAGCTTAGATATCTGCATCACGCAATGTTACGGTGCCTTGTTCGGCCGCGCTAGCTTGCCTTTCAGCTCGTCTAACACGCCGTTTACAAATGAGGGGGTCTCCGCCGCACCGAACTGTTTGGCCAGCTCCACCATTTCGTTGATCGTTACGGTGGAAGGAATGTCGTCGCAGTGGTGGAACTCAAAAATGCCTAGCCGGAGGATGTTGCGGTCCACCACCGCCATCCGTTCCATTTTCCAATGCGCCTTAGTGCTTTTTACAAAGCCGTCGATCGATTTCAGATTGTCCGTCACGCCGGTAACTAGACGGTGCGTGAACGGATCGATCAATTTCCCTTCTTTGGAGAAGTTCTTTTCGAAATAGTAGACCGCCGCATCGGAAGTCAGCGTGTGGTTGAGATCGAGCTGGTACAAAATCTGGAGAGACTCCGCCCGCGCATGCCGTCGTGAAGGTCCTCCGCTCATAGGCCCTCGTACAGGGGGAAACGTGTGCACAATTCGCGCACATCGTTTCGCACCTTGCCCAAAACCGCTTCGTCGGTAGTCGTTAACGTGGTGGCGATAGCGCCGGCCAGCCATTTCATTTCGGTCGGACCCATTCCGCGCGTCGTGATTGACGGTGTGCCCATGCGGATACCGCTCGTCACGAACGGGCTACTGGCCATTTGACCCGAGACCCCGCTTGCAAATTTATTGCCATAACTGTAAATCCAGGTACATATCATCAGTAGATCGAAATTTTGGAAAATAGGCTCGAAAAG
>JAYUBV010000012.1:0-2826 GCA_043740655.1 Pseudomonadota bacterium
CGTCCGCGTTAGTAAACGCCACGCGCATATACCCCGGCCCCACCGGACAGTCGTACAGCACCTGGGTAAGCGGTCCGCAGTACCCGGCAATAACGCCAACCGGCGGCTTGGGCGGTTCCGTTTCCGCATAGCCCATGACCGCCGCAAACAACGCCAAATTAATAATCAGAGTCCTAATCACCACTAACCTCCTGGTGTCCTATGTGAATTTTTGCCTCGTTCCCCGGGACAAAATTATTCCTTCGGATATATCCGAAGGTAGAACCGCTTCTTCGCGACGGGTTTCTTGTCGTTACCGCGGTTAAAGATATGGACGTAGGCGAAGTCGACGCAGCTTTTGTCGTCGCGATTGAACTCGTCGCACGCGCCGCGGACCGAGAGGGTCACCGGCAGTACGTCACCTTCGTTCTTAATCTCGTAGAAGAAAGGCTCCTGCGCTTTGTTTTCCCACGCGATCGCCCCCTGAAGCGGGCCACCGCGCCACTGCACCTTCACGCGCAAAGGATACTCGTACTTAAACGTATCGCCGCTCTTCACGCTGAGGTTCAGCGTAAAGGTTCTCTTCTCCGCCGCTTTCAGCTCCAGCTTGATCGGCGACTGGCGTGACCCGGGGGATCCCGCGACCACTTCCTGCTCACCGTTCTTCACGGAGTACAAAGCCACCGCTTTGGAGCCGCTCACGTTGTAGTTACGTCCGCCCAGCGAATTGACGATAAGCTCCTTCAGCTCGCCCGGCTCGCGCACGGGGGAATGCCCGCGCTGATCCGCAAACAGCATCCGCTCAAACCAAACGTTGGCGGTGACCGCCGGATGGTTACGCGCGAGGCGCATCGTTTCCATCGTCAGGTCGGTGACTTTCGTTAGCCCCGGCCGGCCCCACTTCGCCATCGCTGCTTCCAGCAGGTCGTTCATGGCACCGCCGTAGGCTTCGCCGTCGTCGTGAACTTCGTTGGTCACGTGGAAGAGCGTATTGTTGATGATGCGCATCTTCTCCTTACCCGGATACGGTTTCGTGTTCGTCACGTCGTTGATCACTAACTGCGCGACAAAATCCGCCATGCCTTCGTTCAAGCCGCCGGTGTCGGCGAACTTATAGTGATCGCCCATCAGACGATCCTGCACCCCGTGGCCCATCTCGTGCCAGATGGTCGAGTTATCCCGCGCCATGTTCGGATGCTTGCCCGAGTAAGTCGTAAAATGAATCGTGTCGTCGTGATAGTACGCGTTGTCCCTCATCGAGACATCGGGATCGAAGAGGTACGCGCGGTACGGACGAGTCGACAGCTCGGGATCGGTAAAGCCCATGGGCTGCAGCGATTCGAACAGGCGGTTAATCGCCCAGTACATTTGCACTTCGTCAAAGCCGTCGTTTATGTATGAGGCCGCATCGTGATTCGGCAGGCGGCGCACCTGACGATCGTAAGCTTCGTTCACCGTCTTAAGCGGTTTGCCGCGCAAGGCATTGGTGACCGCTAGCTCCTCGGTGTCTTCTAGATCCGTAGCCTTCTGCCAGTGCGGCTGGAAGATCGACGAGACGGCCGGAGTAAAATCCAGCCCTTTAAAAGCTTTCGGCACGTTCGGCTCGAGGTGAATCGAGGCATAGCGGCCATCCAAAACCGCAGGGCCTTTAGAAAGGTCGTTCGTTTGCAGAGGCAACTTCGCGCTCAGTGCGCGAGCCTGCCCCTTCAAGTATGTCATCGACCAGAAGCCAAGCTTGCGCCCTTCTTCGGTCTGGCCCAGCACCGGATCGTGTTTCTCGTCGATATAACGAACCGTTTTGAGCGGGGCGAAGACGTCGGGATTCCCCTGCGTCACTTCGGACGAGAGGTAGCGCAGGTCCACGTCCACCCGCGGAAGCAAGGCGTTGTTGCCCCCTTCGATCTCTTCGTAAATCGGATAGATCTTGGCCTTCACCGAATACTCAGCCGACCGGTGATCGTCCTGCGGAAACTCGTTGTACCGTTGCGACAAAACCTTGCGGTCACGAATGGAAATTTCAAATTTATGGATACCGCGTTTACCGGTGATCGCTACCGTACGGACCAGCGCGCCGTTGTCCCAGTTGTCCTCCCAGGCCACGTCGCGAATCGATTTATCGTCGGCGTGGGCGCGAACGAGCTTGCGCACGATCTGCATCGTAGACTGCGAGCTGAGCGACACGTTGGCGGACAGGATCCGCAAGGTTTCCGCACTAAGTGGCTTGTCGACGAACGCTTCGGCCTGAATCAGCGTGCCCGTCGCGTCGAGTGCGCGCCAGATTTGCAAAGTTTTCTTTTTAAGGGGAACGCCGCCACCAACCTGCGAATAGAAAACGTAGTGGCTCGTGGCGAGCGGCTTTTCTTCGATAAGCCTAAAGTCGGTGGCCTTAAAACCGTATCCGGTTTTTTGGTTCAGCACGTTAATCACGTGGGCTAGCGAACCGTCGGTATCCTCCGCACCAGTCCAACGAACATTCTTAGTTTCTGCGCCCGCTAAAGCCGAGAACGATATTGCCAAAAAGGTTACGAAACGAAAAATATTACCGATCATTGATTTCCCCCCATAGGAGCTTCCGAGATATGCCCGGGCCAGGGTGATGGCAAGAAGCTTGCCTGGAACCACGCGTTATCAAAAAGCTTTGTGAGTCAAATCATTCATCTTTGACGTCGGGGGCGAATACTCCCCAGGACGCTAAAATCTGCTTCTCTTCGGCCTCGCTGGTGTACTTCCGAAAGAGCGCCCTCGTCCCCTTCACCCTTTTTTCGCAAGCTCCCCAGGACCGGTGGCGAATCGCTTTGCCTTCGAGCACGCTTAGGTACCCCATGGCTTTTCCGCCGGTGGACTTTT
>JAYUBV010000013.1:0-2823 GCA_043740655.1 Pseudomonadota bacterium
GCATTGACCCGAAAAGGCCTTAGCTCCATGTACGGGAGGTGGAAGACCTCCGGGCAGCAAAAGATTCCGCCGTGCGAGGTCGAGCCCACGAGCATTCCCTCCGTCGGATCGAAGAGCGTCGTGAGATCGATGCAGCTGCGGTAGCCCATGCCAATGGGCCTGGCGCTGACGATCTCCCCCACCTGCAGCGGTACGGTTTGCAGCCCACCGTGGTTCCATTTGTCCAGAAACTCGTCCATCGCGGCGTGGTCGCGCGGGGTGAAGAGCACCCCCTCCGCGCCTACTTCCATCACGCCGAGGGTAACGATGGCATCTTCCGTCGCGTCCCGGGCGATCTCCTTGATGAGAATCGTGTTGGTCGACTGCAGGGAGGCGATCACTAACTCCAACGGAATATTCGTGGGATCCTTAAAGCTCATGAGAACGTACGCGTGTTCGCTTCCCACGTGAATCGCATCGTGGAGACTCTGGGCATCGTCCACGAAGGCGCGGTACGCGGTGATCGCCTCACCCCCAAGTGCTAGACTACGAAGTAACTCTTGGTCGTCGCTCGCCATCACGAGCGAGGAGAAATCAGATCGACCCCGCAAGGCTTCCACCTCGGCGACTTCGGTCACGTGGATGATCTTCGTGACCCTAGCCGTAAGCACCGAATCAAATTTGTCGAGCAGGCCCTGAGTTAGGAGAACGCCGTTGTAACCCGCGTGCAGGGCCCGAACCAGAAGATCGGGGCATTGAGCGGCGTCGAACCACAGGAGACGACCGGTGAGATTCTCCCGCTTACTCATTTCAATGGGGGATACCGCACTCGTGGGGACTATAGAGATTGACATGATTCCTCCGAAACGTTTTTGGTGCAAAGGGAATGAAGCAGCCGAACGGCCTCTAAAGACTGGCTCGACGGAACGAGAAAGCTAAGACTCATCGGCCCGGCCGAAAGTCCTTGGCAGTGGATCCGGCGGCGTCCCATCAGGGAGAGGACGCGCGGAATCTGTGACCCTGGATTCCCACCCAGTGATCCCACCAGGGAGACTTTTGAAACTTCGGCGTTGGCAAATAGGACACTGCCCCGGAGACGCTGGGCCAGATCCGCCACCGCGGACTGCGGCACGACCGCGACCTTCTCGAACGAAGAGGTCTGCTGAAGCATGGCAAAGGGAACCTCTAGCTCGCTAAGCTTCCCGGCCAACTCGGGCAGCGGCCCGGTGGACAAAAAACTTACGCGGGCGACCTGGTTGTCTACCGTCACGCAGTCGACGGGGATCTCCACCTTTCCAATTTGGGTGCCGGATGATTCCTGAAAAGAGTTCTTAACCGCGATGGGTACGCCGTAACGCATACCCATGATGACGCTACGATCGTGCATGACTTTTGCACCGAGCCCCGCGGCCTCGATCATAAAACGGTACGACACGTCGGGAAGCAGGTAGGCGTCCGCGCACAAACGCGGGTCCACGCTGAAGACGCCGTCCACGTCGGTGTAGATCTCGCAGCGGGCACCACCCAGGGCCGCGGCCACGGCGACCGCCGTGGTGTCCGAGCCTCCGCGCCCTAAAGTGGTGATGCGTCCTTGCCGGTCGACTCCCTGGAACCCAGCGATGACGGGGATTTCTCCCCGCTGGAGGCATTCGAGGATAGGCGCACTTCCGACACTCAAAATGCGCGCTTCGGCGGATGAGTCGGTGAGAATGGGAAGCTGGAATCCCAGAAGTGACCGGGCCTTTGCCCCTTCCGACTGTAACGCGAGGGCGGTAAGGGCCGAGGCTAGGGTTTCCCCGGTCGAGGCCGCCACATCGCGTTCCCGCCGGTCGGGACACGCTGAGTAGGTTTCCGCGAGATGGAGGAGCCGATCCGTTTCTTTGGCCATGGCACTTACGACCACGACGACGTCAAATCCGGCCCGCTTCGCGCTGAGGACGCGTTTAGCCACGAGCTGAATCCGCTCTACCGTCGCCACCGAGGTGCCTCCAAATTTTTGAACCAGAATCGGCATCCGCCATCCCTTCTCTGATTCTTAAGTTACGCGCACCGTTTCGGGGGAACCACTTACCTCAACTTCTAAACCGCGATGGGATTTGATGGGATTGGGTGATGGGGTTAGCTGAACTAACGCCGGTCGGTTTATTCCCCGGTTGAAGTGGCTTCGCCGATTAGTTACCCCTTGAATGCCGGACGGTTCACCCTGGCGCGACGGGGCGGCCTGGGTGACCGCCGAACTTGTTGGTACTGGTTCGGGCGGGGCGGTTAGACCCAGGCTTTACTTTGTGCGAGGCGCCGGCGCGGGTTCTTTTGGTATAGGGGATGAGACCTGCGGACTCGAGTACGTTCTGCTGGACGTACTTTTTTACGGTACGAAAGCTATTGTCCCATTCCGCGACGCGACTCCAAGCCAACCGATCCCAGAAGCGTTTGCCGAAGGCTTTACCTTTGCGTGCTCCGGTGACGAACGCGGCAATCTGAGCACTCAACGTGCGAAGAAAGTTCTGGAAGCCAATTCGGGTCTTCGCCTTTAGCACCAGATGCAGATGATTCGAATTGATCGAGAAGTGCTAAATTCTAATGCTCCACCGTTCGGAATAGGCAACGAGCTTACTTTGAATAAATCGTTCGTGCCGCGGCAGCCGAAGGCTCAGCTGGCCTCGCGCACATTCCGCCCGCAACACCACGTGCATCGCCTTCTTCGTATCAATCGGCCGCCTAACCTTCCGGCGACCCACCGCCAAATCCCGCCCGCGCCCAACCCGCTAGGAGCTTGGAACCATCCGCACCCCTCCGACGGCCGCCCAAACCCCACGCGTACCAACAAGCGGACAACGTACTGAA
>JAYUBV010000014.1:0-9201 GCA_043740655.1 Pseudomonadota bacterium
CCGGGATTGGCGCGGCGGGGTGTTGCGTCCGAATGAAAATACGTCCGTTAGGATATCCGTTCGCGGACTTTGCGAAAACGTTCGAACCGTTCGAATCAAATTCGTTTACGAGGAAGCCGTATTCCGTGCCCGTACTTCGCTTGGCGTGAACTGCCACGAAATTGCGATCTCCCTTCGAAAAAATAATGGGAGCGTTTGCGCCGGCAGCCGCGATCTGGAGGTAGTTCGCGGGGACGCCGAGCGGGGGGCTTGACTGGATGTACGCATCTCCCCGTTTGTTAACTTTGGTCAGGTAGAGGGCGGTCGACGACGAAACCAAACCGAACCACGTGTTATCGTGGTTATCCAGCGCGAATGATTTCATATCGTAAAGAGCCCCCGCTAGATCACTCATGATGGTGCAGCCCGGCGTAGCCGCGCGTCCGAACGAAGTATCTTGATTGCCGTTTTCATCTAGGCGGACGAGATAATCGTAACCTTTCGAGTAGGCGACGCGAATGCCGTTGCCATCGCGCTCGGCCTTTACCGACACGTCGATGATGTCGGTACCGGCGGCGGTTCCGCAGTGTGGACTGGGGCCCCACGAATGCACTCCCGCCGCCCCGAATGTGGTATCGAGTTGGCCGTTGGTGTTGACCCGTGCGACAAAACCGAGGTTGTCCCCGGCTAGCGTTCCCTTGGCCAAACCGGAGACTAGAAGGCGCCCCGATTTGTCGGTGTCGAAACCGGTCATTAACGCGTCCCGCGGCGCGAAAGAGATTAACATTCCGGGCAAGCCGCTAACCGGGTTGCTTCCGTACGTCAGGTCCGGCTCGCCCGAGGGAGGGACGTAAAGCGTTATGTCCTTATATTTCTCCGGATACTTTTCGTCGGTAATCCGGATTTGCGGACTTCGGCTGCTTCCCGAATCGGGCGCCGTGTAACTGCAGTTGGCCTGACTCGATGAAACGTATGAAAGCACGAGGGAGCCCTGATTCGATCCACTGCTTACGAAGGCGCAGCTATAGAACGAGCTGCCACCGGTAATGGTGATGTTTCTCGTGGCGCCGTGGGCGACCGAAGAGGCATCGACCGCCAGGTTGATCGAGGCAATGCTCGCGCGTTCGCCGTAGGGATGCCATGCGGCCTTAGTGCTAAAACAACCAGTTAGAAATAGGGAGAGGCAAAATGCCAAAAGGAGAGAAAAACCTGAATGTACCCAACGTCCCACACCCTCTAAAACGTGCAATCGCGATACCCGCTGAAATCGTCGATACTTAGGCTCAATTTTTGGGATGCAAATTCGATGTGGCTAGTCTTGAGACGGGCTAAGTCGTTGATCCTTGGAATTCCCCATTGGGTAAGCCGGGATAGCGGATCGCTCAATTTGTGAACACCGCCGTCTAAGCTCCAGGCGTTTCCGACGACAGAAAGTCCAAAGTGTGGGGAAATCTGCACGAAAAAAACACAACGGACCGACGGAGATCGTTTGTCGGGCCGGCGTAATTTTCAGTTCGAGCCGTCTTAGAATTTCGCAACGAGTGCGATCGAGGTCGTAGTGTCAGTGCTTTTCTTTCCGGTGACCGGAAGGTTCAAGTACTCGATTTTAAACGAGGCCTTTAGCGATAGAATACTGGTCATAATCGCTGTAACGGACGATACGTTCACGAGACGCCAGTCGCTAGTGGTCTTCAAGCTGTCCAGGACGGAAAGGTTGTTCGTGAAGTCCGCCGTCTCGGAGAACTTCCATTTGTACTCAGCTCCGGCACGTGCGCTCGGGAAGGTTTGCGCCGTGAGGTCGGTGCGGTTTTCGTCGATGATGCCCAAACCGGCTTCCGTCGAAATCGTATGGGCTCCCGCTTTTAGTAGTGAGTAGCTCAAACCAAGTTCCCCTCCGAACCGACGATTGAAACCGGCGAATACGTTCTTCAAGAAGGAGAGGTTAACGTACAGACCTAAGTCGTCGGTCAGTTTCCGCTCGCCGCGGCCCTCCGCCGTGTACGCTTCGGCCGTCGTGGTACCCGACGTGCTGCTGCTCAAGAAACCGGCTTTACCGCTCAGCACCCAAGGCAACGGTTTATATATGGTGCCAATGCCGAGACCGATCGTGCGGATGTCGGTGTTGCCGGAAGTCAGCAGCAACGAGAGCTCCGCGTTGTTGTCCCATTCGGGAGATTTTACCGAAACCGTAGTGGCCTCGTCGGCCTGAGAAATGGTAACCGACGCCAGTATAAAAAGTGCCAGCCAAATTTTTTTCATAGGGGCAATTACTAACATGGGGGTTCGGGGGAGGCGAGCATTTCGGATCAGGCGGCTTTGGCCTTATCGGATTCGCTGGACGGGTAGGTGCTATAAGGCGTTTCCACGACGACGGATTTGCCTTCGGCATCGCGGTAGCCGCGTACGCGAAACAGTTCCAAAGGCTCGCGCTTGCCTTTGACGTGCACAAGATCGCAGGGCTCGAAGAGGAAATTGCGACCGAGCGGTTCGCTGACGGATTTTTCTACTAGTAAATCGGTGCCGTACAGTTTGGTCGTCGATTCGATGCGCGACGCCAAATTTACCGTGTCACCGATCACGGTGTACTCCATGCGTTCATTCGAACCGATGTTACCCATGGTGACGTCGCCGGCGTGCAACCCCATGCCAATGTAAAGCGGGGTTAGTTTGCGGGCCTTGCGGGACTCGTTCAGTTTTACCAACTCGATACGCATGGCCAGGCATGCCGACAACGCGTTGGACAAATCGTGAGGATGGCTACGCGGAACGCCCCATAGCGCCATGATCCCATCGCCCATAAATTTGTCGACGATCCCGCCGTGTTTTAGGATGATGGGAACCATGTGGGACATGTACTCATTCAAAAATTCTACTACTTGCTCGGGCGGGAGGAACTCGGAGATTTTGGTAAAGTTGCGGATGTCGCTAAAGAAGACCACGGCCTGTTTGCGTTCGCCGCCCAGCTTAATTTCACCGCTCAACATTTTTTCGGCGATCTCTTTACTGTGAAATTTAGTCAGCGCCTTTTTTGCCTTATCGCGCTCCTCGAGCCCCTTGGCCATCGCGTTGAACGAGCGGGATAGGTAACCGACCTCGTCGCGCGACTTCGTTTTTAACTCGATTTTGAAATCGCCTTTGGCGATGCGGTTCGCTGCACGCACTAGGTCGTAGATCGGGGAGGTGATGGTATCCGCGAAGAGGTTACCGACGAGTACGGATACGCAGAGGATAATTACCGCAAGCAGCACGGAACGAAATTGCACCCACAACGCGGCTTCCGAGGCTTTGCCCTGCGGCACCTCGGCGACTACGCCGAGCCCCGCAAAACCGGCAAGGCGGAAGGCGCCCAACCTGGCTTCGCCGGTCTGCGAATCCGTATAGGGGATCTGGCCGTTGTGCAGTTTCCCCCGGCGCATCTCCTGAACGATTCCTAGGTAACCCAAATTTTCACCGGCTTCGGCCACCGACGGATCGCTATGGGAAAGGCAGACCCCATTTCTATCGACGACGAAACGGGTGACCAACTCCTTCTCATCGCTTTCCTTGAAAAATTTGGAGGTGAGCACGAATCCGACGAGTGAATGAGAGAAACCTGGTCCGTTCACGCGTTTGATGAAAGGAATCGCCACCGCCATGCCGGACTGACCGCTGCGGAACACGACGCGTTCTACGTGCATTTCGCCGGACTGGAGGGTCTTGTGCTGAATTGTCTTTGATTTGGCGACGAGGTCGACCAGATCGCGTTCCCAGTCCTGCGCCGAACTCTGGTCCCGAGCGATCGGCGACGACGCTTTGCGGACGGGGGTGGCGCGGCCATCGGCGGAATACTCATAAACCAACACTCCCAGCAGCGACTCGTCGCGCTCGAAGAGGTCCTTCAAAATTTGTTGCCGCGCCGTTTCATTTCCGGTGTTCTGCAGCAGCGTCTGCCCGATAAAGAACAGTTTGTCGGACAGCCGTTCAAATACCTCACGCACCATGGCGCTATGATCGGAGGCGGTTTCGGCATTCAACTTCTGGATGAGGTCGGTGTTGTCCGCAATGAAGAGGCGGGTGGAGAGCCAGACTAGACTTGCCACGGCGCCGATTAGCAAAAACGCCACCACTAGCGAAATCTTGGTGCCGATCGTCATACGAATGGACAGGGTGGTGTTTGCGTTGGGCGTAGCTTGGCTCACCCCTCCTTTTCGGCACAAACGTAGTCCTACGTTAGTCCAGTCAAATCCACTTCTTACCGATACGAAGGCGATATGGAGCACGTCCTGTACGAACCGGCAAAGTGGAAATCGTGGCTCATCACGTTCCTTTGCCTTTCCGGTATTTCGGTTTCGAGCTTCTACCTGCAAAAAGACATCACGTCGTTTTCGTTCGACCGCGGCGTAGAGTGGGGCAGCGTGGTGGCATGCGGGTCCGATACGAAGCGGCGCCATTCCGATTCCTACTTGTGGACGCGCCTTTCCCCGGGCCAAACGGTTTACCGAAAGGATTCCGTGCGCGTCGGACCGCAGGGCTACGCTAGCATTCAGTTGCGCGACGGAACCAAGATCGAGTTGGGCGAGAACAGCTTTGTCATCATCGACGATTCCGAAACGCTGGCGCTCAAGTTTGTGCGCGGTAACTTCATCGTGGCCGACGGACGTGGCGAACGGGCGGTGTCCGTGCAGAAGGACGGCCGGGCAATGGAACGCAAGTTGGCGGTGCATCTGCTGACGCCGGCGCCGGCCGCGCGACTTTACTCACCCCGCGGCGAGAATGTTTCGGTAACGCTTAAGTGGGAAAACAAACAGGACGCGCGGGCTAAGTTCCGCGACGGGGCTCGCCTGATGGTAAGTCGCGATCGTCTTTTTTTATCGGCGGGTACGATCTCGCAAAACGTCGAGCTGAAGAGCAGTGGCGAATGGTCCGGTTCGCTCGCTCCAGGACGTTACTATTGGAAGGTTTTGGCGGTGAACGAAAACTTATCCGAGGTTCGGAACTTTACGATTTTGCCGGTCGAACCATTGGTGCCAATCGCGCCAGTAAGTGGAGAATCGCTGCTTTTGTTCGCAGGCCAACGCACGGTAAACTTTCGCTGGATTCCGCGCGACGAGGGGCGCGGTCCCTCGTCCGAGTTGGAGCTGAGTCGCGAACTGAACTTTAGCGACGTGGCCAAAACGGTATCGATCGACTCGCGCGCTGGCGCCGCGTCGGTGGAAGGGTTGGAGGCCGGCAAATATTTCTGGCGTCTGCGCAGCCAATATGGGGTCGCGGCTACGGTCAGTCGCCCGTCTTCCTTCGTGTTGAAAACGCGCGACAATTTGGAACTGGCGCTGAATGAACCGGGCGACGGAGCGACCTACGAAGTCGGCCGTGCCTTGCGGTTTTCGTGGGACATTTCCGAGGGCAATTTTGATTACGTGTGGGAAGTTGACGAGCTGACGGAACCACCCAAGGTCGAAATGGTGCAGACGGTGCGCAGTGGCTCCCTGATTTGGACGATGAACCGCTCGGGGAAATTTCGCTGGCGGGTCAGCGCCAAGTTCAACGGCGAAATCATCGGGGGGTCGGATTGGCACGCCCTGAATGTAATCGAGGCTTCGCCCATAGAGCTGCTCAGTCCGCGCGAGCAGGAAAAAATTTCCTTTTGGGAAGGGCAGTGGAAGATCCCGTTTAGGTGGGAGGAGCAAAGTGGAGATGGTAAACGGTACCGCGTGAAAATCGCCGAGGATGCGGCGTTCACGCGCAATCTGGTTTCCTTCGTCACGGTTAAGGCGGAGTTTGCCTGGGCGCCCACTGCCAGCGATGGGGGCTACCGTTTTTGGAAGGTAGAGTGGTTGGGCAAGAACGATGAGATCGTGCGGTTTAGCGGACCTCGGCGCTTCTTCTTCGGCATCGCCGACATCCTGCCGCCGCCGATGGCTAAATTTCCGAGTAACGGTTTTGAAATCTCTCTGAACGATTTGAGCAAAGAGCCCGAGTTAGAATGGGAAAAGGTGGATCGCGCACTGGCCTACGACATCGTCGTCGAGCGCGACGGTAAGGTCTGGCACCAGCAGCGCGTAGAAAAAGGGACGAAGCTTAAGCTGCGTCACCTCAAGGCAGGAAGTTATGGCTGGTCCGTCCGCGCCGTCGATACCTTAAAACGTAAGGGCGAACTGTCGTCGCTTCATCCGTTCATCGTCAAACCGGGAGACAAGTTGAAGGCACCGACCAAGACGGAGTGGGAAATCGAATGAAGGGTCTCCTCGCTACCGTTTTTCTCCTCCTCAGCGCGCTGCCGGCGCACACGCGCATCGCGAAGATTCGGTGGGAGCCGGTGCCCAATGCCATTCGTTACGAGGTTCGCATCCAGCAGGGGAACGAAGATATCGTGAAGTCGGTCAGCGAGGGCTCGAACCCGTCGTGGCGCGGGGGGTTATCGCCGGGCTACTTCGTCTACCAAATTCGCGCCATCGATCGGTTGCAGGCCGCCGGGGAGTGGACGCTGCCGAAACTGATTCTGGTCAACCCGCGCGAAATTCAGCCGCTGTCGCCGGGCGTGCGGGCGCAGCTGCGGCTTACCGAAAAAGAGGGGCGTCTGTTTCTGCGCTGGCGTCAGATGGGTCGGCGGGTGAAGTACCTGGTAGAGATTCGGCAGGACCAGCTTCGCTACGATCGTACGGTGGCGGATCGGGGGGAGTACGAGATCGAGAACCCCAACTCCGGTAACTACCAATGGCGCGTCACGCCGATTATTACGGCGGAAGGTTCCGTAGATCCCATCCACCTGGGCGAGTTTGATGCCATTAGCAAAGGCGAACCCTCGACGTGGCAAGAGTTCGACGTGGAGCTGGACGCGACCTACCTCAAGGCGAAGGAAAGATTTCTGGCCCCGGTGCTTGTCGAGATTCCCGACCGCATGCCGGTTCCATACGGCAACGCGGTCGAAGTGGAGTGGAAAGGAGTGGAGGCGGCCGAGGCATACGAGGTTCGTTATTCCGCAGTGCCCAAAGCGCCGTACCGCAATTTAAGCTCGATCGAGCGCAAGCTAACGGTGGTGACGGTAAGCGAGCCACGGATCAGTCTGCCCGTCGAAAATGGAAAGCGGTACGAAGTTTATGTGCGCGCGCTATCGCACGTGGACAACCGCGGTTTGGCCAGTATCGTAAGCCCGGAGACGCAAACTTCCTTTGAGATCGACAACGCCGCGTCGCCGTTGCGGCCCCGCAACTTTTTATCCGTCGTGAGTTCGGTTGCACCCTACCGAGACACTCGCACCAGTCCGAGTCAGGGATATCAGGGCGATATCGATGGCGCGGGGCTTGGAATCGAAGTGGCGCTACGCTATTTTTTCTGGACGCAGATTCAGACCGACGTGCATGCGTTCTTTGAGTTGCAGGATGTGGAAGGCTCCCGCGATGTGCGCACCGAACAGCGGATCTTCGTGCATTACGTGTGGACGCCCGGCGGAGCCGAATCGGGATGGGCGTTGAAAGCGGGAGCTGGTCTAGCCCGTCTGGGTTATACCATCCTGTCGCCGGTGGTCTCGGGGACCAAGACGATGACCTCCAAATCTCACCTGAGCATGGTGGGGCTTATTCCTTCGGTGGAGGTGGAGAAACGGCTCACCGAAAAGTTGTCGCTGTGGACGGACGCAAAGGTACCGTTCGTAGTGGGCATTGGCGGTTCGGGGTCGCAGACCGATCTGCACGCCGCTCCCTTCGAAAACTACCGGATAACTTTAGGGTTGCGTTGGAACGTAGGTGAGGGGTTTAACCTCGCGCTGCTTCTCGCCACCGAGATGCGGATGATCCGCTTCCGGCAGAACGGCATTGACGGTGAGATCTCGCGGCAATCCGCCACGCGAGGCGGTTTGGGCATCACGTACGCTTGGTAGGCGCCCGATCGTCGTGACGGCGGCGGTCGTCACGATGAAGCTCGCAAACGATATCACGCAGGTCGGAGCTTCCCACTCGGGTTTATTCGAAGGCGGGAGGCCGAAAGCCTTTCGGGTTTTCGTCAGTGACCCGTCGTACTCGTTAATCACCTTCTTTATCTCGTTCAGATACACCATGCGCTTGAAAGTCAGTTTGCGTTCCCTTGTTGGAACGGTACGTGCTCGCAGGATGTCGTAGAACGGCACGGGCGCCACCTCGCGGAAGCGGGAATATTTCATCATCTCCCCGTACTCGGCGCTTTTATCTAAATCCAAGATAAGATCGACCCCTTCAATCTTCCCGCGTTCGACCGGAGCAAGTGATTTGTGCCAACGCAGGGCAACGGTCGATAACTCGGGTAGGGCCAAGCGGTTACGAGTTCCGTAATTCACGAGCATTTGTTTAAACTGCCGTAGTGAATTGGCCTCGGACTCGGTAAAGTCGATGACGACTATTTTTTTACCGTTTAAATCGGCAAGGGGAGGCAGCCACTCTTTAAATAAGGCATCGGACTGTTCGACCACGGCGTCGGAGGTTAAGTCCACTTTGCTTAAGTTGCTGACCGGAACCTGGTAGGACTGGAACTTGTTCTTACCGACCATGATCATATAGTCGCGCAGCGCGGTGGGGCTGCGGCCGACGAAAATAAACGCGTGAGTTTTGGGATCGAACTTGTCGAGCACCATGGCGGCGACTTGGTCCAACTGCGGAACGATCTGGAACAGCTCGCCCTGGATTGGAGGATCGGCTACTCCCGGCTCGGCAATGAGGCGTGCGGGGGCCGAGATCGCCACGAGAAATAAAATTAAATAGTTGATCTTACGAAACACCAAACCCCCGCCTATGCCTTCCCACCCCCATTATGACAGTATTTTTCGCCCGACTAAACGTGGTCAAAGAGAGTGCGGTGTAAAAACTCACGTTTGGTGGCGATGTATTCACGCAGAGGCTAGCCGGTCGCTGAACCTAAATCTCGCGCACGCGGTTTGCAGTCTCTAATGGGATTCCGGGGGGTTTTTGAGGAAAGTTGTTCCACTTTTTTTAATTTTCGCGGGCTGGTTTGCCCCGGTTTGGCTGTACGCCGAGACGGGCACCCATATTCGTTGGATGGTCCGGCGCGACATGCCGGAGGTTCTCCAGATCGAAAAAAAATCATTTTTGCTGCCGTGGGCCGAAGGAACTTTTCTCGCTACCCTTGGCCAACGTAACACGATCGGCATGGTCGCCGAACGGGGTGACAAGATCGTAGGCTACATGATCTACGATCTACAAAAGGAGCGGCTTCACTTGATGAATTTCGCGGTGGCGCCCGATGTGCTCAACGAGG
>JAYUBV010000015.1:0-2810 GCA_043740655.1 Pseudomonadota bacterium
CGATCAGCAGCTGCAGACGGTCCACCAATTTTTCCTGTAGCATCGAACGTAGCAAACGGCCGCCCGCTTCGATCCACAGCGCGTGCACGCCGCGCTCGCCGATAACCTGCAACGCCGCGCGAAGACTCAGTCCGCGGAAATCCGACGGAATCTGAATGACGGTAGCGCCCTTGGCCTGCGCGGCTTTAATCTCGGCCTCCGCTACGCCGGGACCGATGAATAGCACGAGCTCTTTAGCGGTGTGGAACAGACGCGACGTCAGCGGCATCGAAAGGCGAGTGTCGAGAACGTATACGGGCTTTTTCTCTTCGCCGCGGCCAAGACGAACGGTGAATTGCGGATCGTCGTTCTTAACCGTAGCCACCGAAGTGAGAATCGCATCCGCGCGACGGCGGTTTTGGTGCGTCCAATCAAATGTGCTCTCGCCGGTAATGTCGGCGGGCATGCCGTCGGGGCCGGCGATCTTTCCGTTCAAGCTCATCGCGATTTTGTAGGTCGTGTACGGCAACCGCTGCGTAGTCCACAGGCGGTAGCTTTCGTAAAATTCTTCCACTAGCTCGACGGGGTGGTAGTCCACCTTCACACCGGCTGCCGCCAATGTCTGATGCCCTTTACCGGCGACTACCGGATTCGGATCGCGGAACGCGTAAACCACGCGGCCAATCTTTTTTTCCAAAATCAAATTCGTGCAAGGAGGCGTTTTGCCGAAGTGGCAGCATGGTTCCAAAGTGCAGTAGAGAGTAGCGCGCGACAGATCGGCATCGCCCACCAGAGCGATTGCTTCGACTTCGGCGTGGGGCAATCCCGGCCCGCGGTGAAAGCCGCGTCCGATGACTATACCGTCCAAGACGACGCTGGCACCAACGGCGGGGTTGGGAGCACAGCTGCCTTGGCCCTGCATGGCCAAACTCAAAGCTTCTAAAAGGTATGAAGTTTCCGACATTTACTACTCAATTCACGGATTATAGCGACGGGCTAGAAGTAACAGATTTGAAGTTTGGATTCCAGACCCGTATTTTTACCTGCAATCCCAGTCATTTAAGGGTCAGCTGGGAACCGTTTTCGAATCTCAGCGAGCGGACCGGAGAATTGAGCTTCGAAATGGAACGTCGATTGGTGCAAGGCGCGGGCTTGCGACCCGAGCTTTTCCCGCCGCGGGCGATCGGCCATTAGCTCCGCCAAGCCTGCCCTAATCCCGGCCACGGTGGGGTCTACGGCGGTGCCCACGGGAAACTCTTTTAAAAATGCGGTGAAATCGGGCGCGTTCGTCGTAAGAACGGGGCACCCCACCGCTCCGCACTCGAACAATTTGTTAGAAGCCGTGGCCGCCATTTTCAGACGCAGGCGATCGGGCTTGTAGAGCGTTAAGCCCAAATCCCAGCCGCGCAGGATGCTCCACTTGTCGTCTTGGGCGACGCCCATCCACCGAATTCGATCGGCAGCCTTGCCCGACAAACGTCGTAGTTGCTCGAGGTACGCTTCGTCGCCCCAGCCCCAATAAAGAAAATGCACGCCACCCAACGTGGACACCGCTTCGATCGTTTCTTCCAGATAATTGTCCTGGCCGATTCCACCGAGGTAGCCCACTACCTTGGCGCCGTGCGGGAGGTGCCACAGATCGCGCGCGGAACTCGTGTCCGCCGGCACGAGCCGCGGGCAATTAAATACGATCCGCGATGGCGTGCGGTAACCGTAGCGATCCCGATAGAGTTCGGCCCGATCGCGAACGGGGAACAGTAAGAGATCGGCTTGGGTCAGCGCGACTTTTTCCTTGGTGAGAAACCAGCGGTTCAACCCCGACAGATCCTGTGGATCGTAAATTTCAAACACGTCCACCACGTACGGTATTCCCAAGAAACGAAAGAGCTTGTTCGCCATCCACTGTTCGTAAAGGCCGGTAGCCAGCAAGAGACGCGGGCGTCCTTCCTTGAGCGACCAGATGAATAAAAGCGCCAGCGCGTTCAGTACGTCGAGCAATGTGCGAACCCCGGCGGGCAGAAAAGCGAGGGAGCTTTGCCGGATACGCCGCTTCGGAATTTTGCCACCGATCCACTCGGTGTTTGGATTGTCGCGGCCAAACTCAATCACCTCGAGCGGGATGTGCGACTCGGCTAGTAGCTCCGTCGCGAACTGCGCGGGCGGAATTCGGCCCAGCCGGGAAAACCGGAGCACAACGAGCTTATCTTTTAGGGAGAATCCATTCATGCCAAATGACTGCCGGACTTGAGTTACAATTCTAGTGGTGCGCATCCTCATTGTCTCGCAAAAGGTCGGGGAAGGTTACGGGCAGGAGCGAATCGTCGCTTCTTCCACCGCCGCCCTGACCGCAAGGGGCCACCACGTCGAGTGGGTGGCGGAGTCTTGCGAAGGCGAAGTCACCGCAACCGCCTTTCACCGCATTCCCGATCTGTTTCATTTAAATTCACTTACGCCGAAGGCCCAGGCCGCGCGCGCGCTAGAGTCGCTCTACCAAATCGCCGGAACGGAAACTAAAGGTACGTTGATTCACTTCGTGGATCACTTGGACGGCCGCGTTCTTACGGGCGCATCAGAACGCTTTCCCACTTTATTTACCGCCCACACCGCGGCCCCCACCTGCCCGGCCAGCGGACGCGTGGTGAATGGACTACCGGTATGCCCCCAGCAAAGCGGGTGGAGCTGCCTCATGCACCACTATCGCTACCAGTGCCTCTCCGCCCAGCGTACGCCGGCGCACCGCGCCCACGTGGTCTTCGAATTTCAAAAAAAGCATGCTGCCCTCCACAAGGTGACGCGAATTCTCGCGGTGAGCCACTTCCTCGAGGAGCAGC
>JAYUBV010000016.1:0-2809 GCA_043740655.1 Pseudomonadota bacterium
GTCTGCGTTTCTTTTGTCAGACGTAGACGATCTTCTTTGTATTTTCCGAACGTATTCTCGTGCGGAAGGATCGCCTTATCGGCGTACTCGGCCAACGCCCCCATGCCGAACAGCGTGCTGCGTCGGTGGGTGGTACCGGCCCAAGGGTAGGCCTGTTGGTAGAGATAAAAACTAGGGGTCGTCGACTTAGCGGTGACGTGCGCCGCTTTCCATTTGTTAAGAAGTTCGGCGCTCTTTTGGTAGCCCGCATCGTCGGGCGTCGGAAGGTCGACGTGGGCGAAATTGTAAGGGCTTCGGTTACGGTAGTTTTCAGCCATCTCCGGCGTGATGACGTCGTACGGGGGAGTGATCACGTCGGCCAACGTGAGGCTCTTGGGCTCGAAATGGGTGCCAGTAAACGGACGGAACTGTGACATAGCTCTCTCTTCTTAAAAGTTTCCGATATCCTTTCTAAAGAATCGCCCGTCGAAAGTCACCTTTTCCAGCCGCCGGTACGCCAAGTTTCGTGCCAACTTCATTTGCGACGCGATGCCGCAAGCCCCGAGAACGCGTCCACCGTTAGCTTTTAGGCGTTTTTCCGAAAAGGAAACCCCGGAAAAAAAGAGCCAGGCCTCGGCGCCGTCATGGCCGTCGTCGGAAATTTCCATTCCTTTGCGGTAACTCCCCGGATACCCCTCGGCCGCTGCGACCACGTAAACGGTGGCGCGCGCATCGATGTCGATCGTTTCCGGAGCTTCCCCACTGGCCAGCTGCCGGAGCAGTTCGAAAAAATTTCCGCGCAAGCGCGGCAGCGTCGCTTGAGTTTCCGGATCGCCAAAGCGGGTGTTGAACTCGAGCACGTAGGGATTTCCCTCGGGCGAGATCATGATGCCGATGTAGAGCGCCCCGCGGTAATCCAATTTGTCTCGGATAAGGCCGGAGATCACCGGGGCCACCACTTCGCGGGCGATCTTTTCTTTGAGCTCGGGCGTTTCGTACGGGGAAGGGGAGACTACCCCCATGCCGCCGGTGTTGGGGCCCGTATGTCCATCGCCCACGCGCTTGTAGTCGGTCGCCGAAGGCAACGGCGTGAACCGTTTTCCGTCGCACAGTCCGATCCAAGAGATCTCGGTGCCGGGCAAACAGTCCTCCACCACGATGGCGTGCGGTCCGCTTCCAAATTCATTTTGCTTCCAGACGCGATCGGAAAATTCCAGCGCCTCGGCGCGGGTTGCGGGAATCACGACGCCTTTGCCGGCGGCGAGGCCGTCAAGCTTGAGTACGGTTGGGTATTTGATTTTCCCGAGAATCGTAGCCAGTTCTTCCGGGCTCCGCGCCACCTGAAATGCGGCGGTCGGGATGGCGTGGCGGCTCATAAACTCTTTGGCGAATACTTTACTGGTCTCAAGCTGAGCCGCCATTTTACTGGCCCCGCAGACGAGGAGGCCGGCGTGGCGAAGGTGATCGGAATAACCTTCGGCCAGCAGTAGCTCCGGTCCGATGACGACTAGGTCGATGCCGAGTTGCTTCGCGGCCACCGCCGTCTCCGCCGGATTTTTTACGGAAGGGAAGACGGGAAACCCCGCGTACGCGGTGCCTCCATTACCCGGATGGAGGAATACGTTTTCTTTTCCCAAGTCCTGCGCCAACCGCCACGCCAACGCGTGCTCACGGCCACCGCTTCCCATCACGAGAGCTTTCCGATTACCGAGTTTCATGGCCCGAGAGATTATGTCATGGAACCGGAGCGGTCAAAGCTAGGTCCTTGTGGTCGATGCCGATCTGCCGTCGGGCACGCAACGTTCTAAGCGATAGCCGTTTATCTTAGGGTGTGAGATGCGACACGTAAAAATAGAGGTATCAATTATGAGCATGCAATTATCCAACAGCCTAATCTTAGCCGCGGGGATTTTAGCGGCGACTCCCCATTATGCGACCAGCTTTCCCATCGACACCGGAAAGATCGAAACCATCACCGGGCTCAAAGGAAAGCTCGATGCGAAGGAAGGGGTCTTTAAGATTACGTCCCCCCGCAGCGATGTAAAAATCAAAGTGGACGGCTGGACCTTCCCTCCCTTCATGGGGGCAACTTCTTGGGTGGCTTACCAACCCGGTAAGGAAAAAGGCGCCATGATCATGGGGGACTTGGTCCTGTTTCAGGACGAAGTGAATCCCGTCATGAGCGTGCTACTTGAGCATCGCGTCGACGTGACGGCGCTCCATAACCACTTCTTCTTCGATGAGCCGAAGGTCTACTACATGCACGTCGGAGGGGAGGGAAGTGCGGAGGAACTTTCTAAAGGCATAAGGGCGGCGCTAGACAAAATCAAAGAGATCCGGGGTAAACATCCCGTACCCGCCAACCAATTCTCCGATGCCCCTATTCCCGAAAAAAGTGCGATCACCGTTAAAACGATCGAAGACATTTTCGGTCTTTCCGGCGATGCCAAAGACGGAATGTTTAAAGTGACCATTGGCCGAACCGTCAAAATGCCCTGCGGCTGCGACGTTGGTATGACTATGGGCGTGAACACCTGGGCGGCTTTCGCCGGGACCGATGCGAACACCGTAGTCGTGGGAGACTTCGCGGTCCTGGAATCGGAACTCCAAGGTGTCCTTAAGTCTCTACGACGCTCAAACATTAACGTCGTCACTATTCATTCGCACATGACGAACGAAGAGCCGCGAATGTTGTTTCTCCACTACTGGGGACGCGGAAAAGCGATTGACCTAGCCAAATCAGTAAAGGCCGCTCTCGGGACTCAGAAAAATTGATCGATGAACAAGCGAGCCATCGTTCCTAAGATCGAAGATCTCGTTCGCTACTTTC
>JAYUBV010000017.1:0-2804 GCA_043740655.1 Pseudomonadota bacterium
TTCACCGTGCGGGCAAACGGTTACGCGAACGGCGTAACCGCGAAAGAGTCGAGCGGAGATTCAGGCTTAGATCGCTGCCTCACCGAGCGCATTCCCAAGTGGAAGTTCCCCAAACCTCGCGGCGGCGTCGACGTAGCGATTTCCTATCCGTTCATCTTCAAATCGCTGGGCAACTAGGTACCTTTATGGCGAACAAAGAAACCAAGATCTATTACCTGGGACGCGGTGGCCGTGCCCACGGGCCGTTCACGCAAGTGGCGTTTGAAAAGATGCGGCTCAGCGGTGAGATCGATCAGTATACCTATCAGTGGGACGAGTCGTCTAAAGATTGGCTGAACCTCGACCCCAAACCGCCCGCGGTAGGTGTGACTCTGCCGTCGAAACGGCGGGCCGGCCACTCGCTGGAAAATTCCGAAGCCGTTTGCCACGATCGCAACGAGGTCGTGATCGGAACTCTAGAGAACATCAGCGATGCGGGCTGCGAACTCGTCTCCGACGAGCACAGCGCGGCCCCTAAACTAGGCCTGAACTCCCCTCTAATCCTCAACGTAACTACCGGCGAAAAGGCGATGAACGTCCGGGCATCGCTCTCGTCCGTGGAACACCGCGGGAACGCGTGGATCTACCGCCTGCGGTGGGCCGAAATTCCTTCCCTCTAAGTCCGAAGTCAGAGCGAGATAAATTTCAAAATGCTGTCGGAGGGTTCGATGACGCCGAAGTGCGTGGCGCCCCGGGGCTGTTCCAGTTTCACCTTTACCCCGTGGCCTTCCAGATGTTTCTTGAAGGCCAAGGTCTGGGCATCGTCTACCAGTTCGTCCGTCTTTGAATGGATGAGGAGCCATGGACTCTTCGTGATGGGTTTGAAACGCGCGGGGGAAGCGGCTTCCCATTTCTCGTCGGTGCCGAAAGCCTTCTCGATAAACCAGCTCCGGTACCCCGGCCATTTCTTCAGCAAGTTAGGGATGTCGTAAATTCCTGAGAGCCCGACGTAACCGATCGGTTGAAAGGCCTTCGGAATTTTTCCGAGCAGTTTTTCATTCGTGGCGACGGACGCCGCCATGTGTGCCCCGGCGGAATGGCCGACGACAAAAATCCGTTTCGGATCGTACCCGTACTTACCGGCGTTACCCACGAGCCACGCCAGCGCCGAGGCCAAATCTTCGGCGGCGGCGGGATGCGCCAAGGCTGAGGAAGTCGCGAGGCGGTAATTAATAATCGCCACCGCCAACCCCTGCGCGGCCCACCCAACCCCAAGGTTTGTCCCGTACCCCTCCTTACTCCCGGATATCCAAGCCCCGCCGTGTGCGAACACCACTAGCGGCGGCGCGGTCGCCCCCTTTGCGGGAAGGTAAAGATCCAACGTCTGCCGAGCGTCCGTCGAGCCTTCGACATAAGTAAGATCTTTCAATTTCACCTCCCCGGTGCCGGCAAAGAGTAGGGACGAGAGGGTAAGGCTGAGGATTAAGAGTTTCACAATTTTTTAAACGCGGCTTCCACCTGCGCTAGCTGCTCGGATGACAGCTTCGTCGCGTTCTTTAGATTGTTCACGAAGAACGCGACCTCTTCCGGTGCCTCGGGGCAGCCGATGTTGCCGTGGGGGCCGACCGAGGTGGACAGGGTTGCGCCGTTCGTATCGAGGAAGGCGAACCACGGCACGCCGGCGCCATTGCCGGCGTACTTTATGTAAAGTTGACGACCCTTGGGGGTCTTTTCGATATCGATTTTGATATCGACGAACTCGCCGCCGAAGATCGCTTTCATGTTTGGCCGGTCAAGGATGCTCTGCATGTGGGTGCAGTGCCCGCACCAGACCGCGGAAAAGCGCAGGAACACCTTCTTGTTTTCCACCTTGGCTTTGCTCACCGCATTCGCCAGCTGGGTCTCGGCGTCGCTCTGACCCTTCGACGGTTTTACCGTCAGGTAGTTCGCGTTGAACTTGGTGCTCCCGGCGAACCCGGTCAGTGACGAAAAAAGAAGTACAAAAATGAGTTTGGTTTTCATGAGATCCCCTCGTTATTTAAAGAATTAACGAACCTAAACTATCGACATTCAAGTCTAATAGCGTTACCGGTAAAAATTACGCGACGCAGAAAATAGTGTGGGTTGCTGACTGCAAACACTCATTGCCAATTATGGCATCATGCGTTGACCCCGTTTCGACGCAGGTGCTAATCATCCGCTAGACGATATTTTTATCTTTTGCAGGAAGTACGCATGCCCCCATTGACGGCCTTTTCGGCGTTAGCCCCCTTCGACTCCTCCTCTCTGGACGGCGGTCCGCTTGTGGTATCGGCCGAAACGCCGTGGACGTTGGGCGGCACATTACGCCGTTCGGCCGAGCTGTTTCCTAGCCACGGCATCACCTTCTTCGATGCGCTTACTCAGGAAGAAATTTTTTGCAGTTACCCTGAGCTACTCGCCCGCGCGACCCGCATCGGACGTAAGCTCGTCGCACACGGGCTTCAGCCTGGCTCGAACCTGCTCTTGCAGTTTGGCGATAACCAACGCCTAGTTCCATTTTTTTGGGGTGCGGTTTTAGCGGGCTTCAAACCGCTCGTGGCCCCGATGGCGCCCACGTACCAACACGACAACCAGGTTTTGCAACGTCTCCACTACGTCCACGGATTGCTGGGTAAACCGGTCATCCTCACCGGCGGGAGCCGGGCGGAAGAGGTGGCCGCTGCCTTTTCCGGCGCGGCGCCCGTTCTGCGCATGAACGACGAACCCGGAAACGAAACCTCGCTCGGTTTTCCGGAAGCCTGTCCGGACGGCGTCGCGTTTTACTTGATGTCCTCGGGCAGCGG
>JAYUBV010000018.1:0-9177 GCA_043740655.1 Pseudomonadota bacterium
GTCCGCCGCCATCCCCACGTTTTCGCCCCGGGTGTATCTCGGGCGGCCGAAAAAGGGTCCGCCAAGGGACATTCGCAACGTTGGCTTCAGTTAAAGAAAAAAGAAAAACCGAACCGCACGCTCCTCGAGGGGGTGCCGAAGTCTCTGCCGAGTTTGCAGGTGGCCGGACGTTACGGCGAGATTGCGTCGTCCGTCGGGTTCGATTGGAAAAATGACAAGCAGGTGTGGGCCAAGGTGGAAGAGGAGCTAGGCGAACTGCAGGAAGAGCTAAAGAGGCGGAAGCGGGACAAAAAACGGGTGGAAGAAGAGCTGGGCGATCTGTTCTTCGCCCTCTCCCAGATGGCGCGCCACCTGGGGCTTGACGCCGAGAGCTGTGCCAAGAACGGCGCCAAAAAATTTTTTCAACGGTTCACGATGGTGGAGAAGTCTTTGAAGGGACAAGGTCGCGAGCCGTTAGAATGCTCACCCGCGGAGCTAGAAGAAGAGTGGGAAAAAGCAAAGGCCGAGGGGACAAAGTCCACTCGGCCTCGCCGAAAATTCTAATTTCAAGTTACCGGAGGCGGTTGGCCTCTGGCCAGAGCTTGAAAATGTTAACGGTGACCACGGCCTCCGCCGCCACGTCCGCCGCCGCCGCCGAAGCCGCCGCCGCCGCCGGAGCTACGTCCGCCACCACCACCACCGAAGCCGCCACCGCCACCACCACCGGAGCGAGGCTCCTGCGGACGCGCTTCGTTGACAGTCAGCGCACGGCCGTCCATCTCTTTGCCGTTCATATCGGCAATGGCTTTTTCAGCTTCTTCGTCAGTTGCGAATTCGACGAATCCAAAACCCTTCGACCGGCCCGTGTCGCGATCAGTGATGATGCGAGTGGACTGGACGGCACCGAACGCGCCGAACCAATCGTTCAGCGTGTCTTCGGTGACCGAATAAGGGAGATTGCCAACATACAGTTTTTTACCCATTAAGAATTCCTCCAAGGGCAGGCTTTTTTAAGGCCCGTAGAATCGAGAAAGAGACGTATCCTTGAGCACCTTGCCCGGGAGTCAACTTTCAGAAACATCGCAGCTATAGCCCAGTTTTCTCTGGCCGCCAATGGCAATCGATGGGTCATATTAAGACTATAATATTAGGTGTTTAGTTTGGCAGGGCTGCTTAATAAGCAATGGACGGGAGCTGGTCGCCCAGATCGGACGGCAGCGTGCCGCGCGAACGGTTGTCGCCGTACCCCAGTTGGCCGCTCTGGCCGGCGCCCCAACACTTCGCGCCCGTGTCGCTAGTGGCGGTGTTAAGCGTGAGCACGCAGGTATGGAGGTAACCCGTGGCCACTTGGGTCACTTTGAGGCTGGTCCCTACGCTTACGTTCGGCAAAGCATCTCCCATGTTCGTAATGAGATCACCGCGGCGCGCGCTATCTCCCTGGCCGAGCTGTCCGTAGCCGTCGTCGCCCCAACATTTGACCCCGCCCGCCGTCGAGAGAGCGCAGCTATGGTAACCGCCGGACGATACGGCCGAGGCCGTAAACGAACTTCCGAGTAGGATCTCGGGATTGTGGTCTCCCATCGAGTTGCTCTGAAAACCGTAACCCGCATCCACGTTACCGGGATCGACGCCTACGCAGGCCACGGCTAAGCTGTTGACGTCGCGGCACCACGGCGTGCCCAGCGTTCCCATTAACTCTAGCGGCACGTAGAGCGCATTTAATCCAAACATCTTAACCCCGCCGTTGTTAAGCAATGCGGACGAAACCCCGCCGCCCACGGCAATATTCGTCGCCGACTTGCCCGAACCTAGTGCGATCGGAGCGCCCGGTGCGTAGTTTAGCGAATTGCTCAACCGGAGGCCGGGGTTGCTCGAACCCAGCTGCCCGTAAAAGTTGTCGCCAAACGCGTAGAGAACATTCTGTCCGCCGGAATTGGCCAGCACCAAGGTATGCGACGTGGCCGCCGCAACCGCCACGGCGTAGCCGGGGATCGCGACGAACGGTAGTGCATTACCCATCTGGCCGGCGCTGGCGCCGCGCGAAACGGTGTCGCCCAAGCCTTGTTGTCCGCTACCGTTGGCGCCCCAACATTTTACCTTTCGGTTGGCTAGCGCGTCCGGATTTTCCATGGTGTCGACCAAAGCGCAGGTGTGGGCAAAACCGGCCGACGCCGAAAGCACTTTGAACGGAGCGGCGAGACTGTTCCTACCCAAATCCACGGGAAGAAGATTCACCCCGAAGTCCGTAGGGGCCCCGCCCACCTGAGCCAGCGTACTTCCCATACCGAGCTGGCCTTTGTCGTTCTTACCCCAGCAGACAAGGCGATCGTCGTCACGAATCGCGCAGGTGTGGCCACCGCCGGCAAATACGTTTTTGGCATAATGGCTTCCGCCAAAATTTACGGGCGTAAACGCGGGATTCCCCGCGCCGCCACGATCGTAGGGATCGCCGGCGCCGAGCTGTCCGTAGCCGTTGTTGCCCCAACACTTCACCACGCCATAAGCGTTCTGCACGCAGGTGTGGGCGGTGCCCGCGGTAATGTGCTCCGCAATGACTCCTGATCCACTTATCGCACCGAAAACCTGTTGGGCCGCTCCCCCGTCGTAATAGTTCACAGTTAGGCTCTGGTTATGAACATCGGGGGGCAATACCGGAGCAAACCCCAGATTTACGGTGCAGTTCCCACCGGCGGCCAATCCCGCTCCGCAGTTGTGCGAAACGATGGAGTAGGGGGCGCTCACCGACGGAATCACGCTCGTGGCGGCGCCGGAGCCGACGTTGCGCACGGTGGCCACCTTATTCAAAGCTGGCGTTCCCACGGGCACCTTTCCAAAATCCGGGACTGCATCGATTGCGAGAATCGCTCGCAGCACGCCGGTGCCCGTAACGCTTCCCGAAGCGTTCACGACGCTCACGCCGTTATTAAAGGTCGCTACCAGCGTAGCCGAGGTGGCCCCGACACTCGTCGGCGCGTACTGAACCGTGACGTCGCAGGTGCCGGCCGGGGCCAACGTTCCGGCGGTATCGCACGCATTGGCGGTAATCGAATAACTGGCAGCCGCCGGAGAAAAGCCTACCGACAAGGCGTTGGCCGTGAACTGGCCGTTATTGGTGACCGTGACCGTTCCGGAATAGCTGCCGTTTATCGAACGGCTACCAAAATCTAGCGAGCTCAACGAAAGGGCGGCCGGGGTCACGCCGGTGCCGCTGACTGAAACCGAAGCCGTGCCGGTTCCGAGCGAATTAGTGGGAGAAATCGTAATGGTGCCACTGTGGATGCCGGCGCCCGTAGGCTGGAACGTCACCGAGACGACCACCGGAGTGCTGGGGCTCAAAGCATTGACCGGAATCGTAACGGGGTAGGTGCCCACGACGAAATTAGGATCGCTAGAAACGATCGACATCGGCGTGATGGGGTCGGAACCATAGTAGGCTAGCGTAAACGTCTTAGCCGCCGACGTCGCCCCCACCGCCACGTTGCCAAACGACGTTAGGGCGGCGGTGGATGCGACCAGTTTTCCCGCGACCGCCGCATTCGCGGTTAGGGCCGTGACCAGTTGAGTCTCGGTTGCCCCCGGATAAGCTGTGTAACGCATGGTTAGCGACGAATTGAAGTTACCCGCGGCCGTCGGCGTGAAACGAACCGTGGCGGTAAAGGTGCCACCGGGATTCACCGAAGCCGTCGTCGCCGAGATGATCTGGTAAGGGGCCACCATGGCGTTCAAGTTAAGCTGGGTCGCTGCGCACGTTGTACAGTTGGTGAAGACCACCGACCGGCTAACCGCTTCTCGCAACGACGGAGTGCCAAAATCCAGAGTCGCCAAATTCGCGGTGAAAAAGCCGGGATTACCACCCAATCCGGTGAGGGCCGCGGTAACCGGCGTGGGGAGTCCCGAATGCGAAACCGAGATCATCCCTACGTAGTTGGGGGCCGCGGTCGGAGCCACGGCGGTAGGGCTAAACGACACGGTCACGGTGCAGAACGCTCCGGCCGCCAAGGTCGCGCCGCAGTTATGGCTGCCTGAGAAAGCGGCGCCCGTAGAATTCGTTACGCTAATCGCATCAAGATTCGCCGCCGTCCCCCCCGTATTCGTGACCACTACATTCTGCACGGGCGCGATCGCGTAAGCCATAGTGAGCCTTCGCCCAAAGGCGACGGTGCTCGACGAAAAGCTGATGGCGGCGGGGTTGGGGTTGACGGTGAAATTGGTGGCGCTGACCGCGGTACCGCCCGGCGTGGTAACCGAAAGTTTTCCCGACGTGGCCCCCGCCGGTACGTTCGCCGTTATCTGCGTACCGTTGTTCGAGAGAATGTCGGCCACCGTCGTATTGAACTTAATCACGGTTGCCCCGGCCAAGTTCGTGCCGGCGATGGTAACCGGCGCACCGACGAGCCCCGCGGTCGGGCTAAAGCTCGAGACCACGGGAGGCGGCACCGGAGAGTCGGGCTGGGCCAAAACCACGTCGGCGGCAATGTCGAATCTCGACGCATTGGCCAACGCGCCGTTGTCGTAAACGATCGTCACCTTATCCGTCTGCGCCCCCACCGTAGTCGGAGAAACACGGAGACGAACGACGCATTCCGAGTTCATGGCCAGGAAGCCGACCGTGCACGTAGAGCTCACGATCGAAAGACGGGTGCTTAGGTTAAGCACGTAGCTGCCCACATCGCGGCCACCCTTGGTGAATAACGCCACGTCGAAGTCGAGAGGCACCCCTACGACCACCGGTCCCAAATTGAAGACGGTGGCTTGGGGATTGCGTGGATCGCGGAAACTGGCGTAGGCCAGATCGTTACCCCGTCCGCGCAACTTGAGCTTGTCCTCTTTGTCTCTCTCTCTGTCCAGGTTTGTCCCAGACCCGTACCGGGCCGTCATCGCGCTATTTACCCAGTCGAAGGATGTGGGGGTAAACTGCACAACCACGTAACACTCTTTACCCGGATCGAGCCGACGTTCGCATGTGCCACCGAACCCCGGATACTCACTGACGCCGGCGACATTTTTGCGAAACGCGTACTCGGCGCTTTCGAAACGAACCTCTAAGTCCTCCAACCGCGTTTTTCCGACGTTGGTGAAGTAAGCCCGGGCAAAGGTTGGCGCGCCCACCGGTACGATCTGAGCCACCATTTCCTCGGCTACCTGGTCCATAGCGAATTGAGTTAGCCAATCGGCAGCCGTGACTCCACGCATCCCGCGAGCCTCCGAAGTCCTAATGATGCTCTGCTGGGAGAAGACCAGGATGCCACGTTTCTCATAACGTTCGGCGGCCGCCCGTCGAGCATTCTCGTCTTCGGTCCACGCAAATTTTTGATCTAATTTGCAGGCCTCAAAGCAGACGAGGGGCAATAGCAACCACAACGGCCGAAGCCGCGAAACCAAAAGGTGGGAAATGGTTTTGAGAACGAGGGTCATGTTTGATTCACCCAACAATACGTACCAATAGGGGAAATTCCTGAGTTTTCGCGGAAGCTAAGTCCGCGAAACTAGGTCAGCGGGAGATCACACCTACCCCTTAAGTATGCAAGGGGGCCAACTTTGGGCTTGAGCCGAACAAGAACGGGACAACTGACTAAATCCTCTACAACATATTTCAAAAAAAGCCGTAGCCCGCGGAAGGAATTGGGGAAACGGGCAAAGCGCACAACTGGTATACGGTACCTAGACCCTAGCCGAATTTCATAATTCCTTTAGGCTCAAAACCGCGGCTAACTCTCGGCTAACTCATGGGGCTACTGGTACACTAAGCACGATGGCCGACTCCAAAATCCACGAATACACGGCCGGTGAATATTTATTCCGCGAAGGGGCGCCTAGCCGCGCGGTGTACCGCTTGGTGACCGGCAAGGGGGAAATCCTGCGCCGAACCAAAGCGGGACTTGAACGCATCGGACTATTTCACCCCGACGAATTCGTGGGCGAGATGGGCGTACTCATCGCCACCCCCCGCAACGCCACTGCACGTTTTCTCACTAACTCCGTAGTGGCCGAGTTTACTCGCGCGGACTTTCTAAAGATGGTTCGCAAGGAGGCTGGGCTAGATCTAAAGGTGCTCAACGCGTTGAGCTTACGCACGCGCGCGCAGTTAGAGTTATTGGCCCGCACGCCGAACGCGACCGACCGACATCCCCGGGGTAGCTGCCTAGAACGGGTGAACCGTTTTATACGCGCGCGCTTGCACGCCTTGCCCTTCGTGAAAAAGACCGCCGCCCTCTTTCCGGCGTCTAAGTTTGCGAAGTTGGAATTCGCCCAGGGCCAGTGCCTCTTCAAAGAGGGGGACCATAGCGATCAGGTTTTCTGGATTGCCTCCGGAAAGGTACGGCTGGAACGAAATACCACGAACGCCGGCCCTCGCATGGGATTAATTTCCACGAACGAATTTTTGGGGGAGATGGGGGTGCTGGAATCGGCGCCGCGTTCGGCCACCGCGATCGCCGACAGCGTGGTCAGCGCATACGCCATTGCTCCGTCCGAATTTTTTCGCCTGATGAAAGCTTCCGCCCCCGCGTACTTTACGGTACTGGAGACGTTGTGCGAACGGGCGAGGCGATTGAACCGTTTGATCACCGAAGCCAATCGGGAAGCCCACGGCGGATCGGCCGACCTCTTCCAAACCGCCTCGTCGATCGACAGCATGACCCAGCTGGCGGAGGCCCGATTCCTAGGCGAAGCCGAGAAGGTGCGCTTGTTCCTCGCCACGCAAAAGGATCGCGGCCACTACGTGGCCGGGGCGTACCAAAAATATATGCACGGTACGGCGACCCCCGCGGAGATGGAAAAGGCGAATACCTACCTGCGGGACTATCTAAAGATGGCGGGTATCGGCACGCTATTTCTACTTCCCGGCGGAGTGATTACGGTTCCGCTAGCCGCCAAGATCGGCAAGGCGCTCGGCGTGGATATCTTCCCTTCGGCCGACGAGGATAAGGCCGATGGCTGAAGCCCTACGCAAACCTAATTTAGTGCGATACCACTAGGGGATGGACCAGCTAACTCCCCCCATTTACGCGATTGCCGGAGCCACGGGCTTCGTCGGATCGCACCTAGCCAAGCGGCTAGGCGTTTCGTCGCGCGTAATCGGCCTTTCGCGATCGAGTAACAAGGCCCCGGGGAACGGCGTGGCGGAATGGCGCGCCTGCGATCTCTTCTCGCTACGGGATGCGGAACAGGCGCTAGCGGGCGTCGACATCGCTTACTACATGGTTCACTCCATGATGCCTTCGGCGGATCTAACCCAAGGATCGTTTGAAAACCTAGACCTCATTGCCGCCGATAATTTTGCCCGGGCCGCTAAACACTGCGGCGTGAAACAGATTATCTATTTGGGCGGCCTCATTCCCGGAGGGGTGGAGCACGGGGATCCCTTAAGCGACCATTTGCGCAGCCGGCTAGAAGTGCAGCACACACTCGGCGCTTACGGCGTCCCGCTCACCTCGCTACGCGCGGGTATCGTACTGGGCTACGAGGGCTCTTCGTTTCAAATTTTATACCGGCTCGTGAAACGGCTACCGATGATGTTGTGCCCGGCCTGGACCGAAACCAAAACGCAACCCATTTTTTGCGACGATGCGGTGGCCCTGCTCGCTTATTGTTCGGGACGCGAATCGACCTTCGGCCAGCATTACGACATCGGGGGGCCGGAGGTGGTTACGTACCGCCACATGATCGCGTCACTCGCGCGACTAATGGGGCTAAAGCGACTTCTACTAAGCGTGGAATACTTCAGCCCCGGCCTGTCGCGCCTGTGGGTAAGTGTCGTGACCGGTGCCCCCAAGGCCCTCGTGGCACCGTTGGTGCAGAGCCTGATCCACCCGATGGTGGCAAGCGATCGGCGCCTGCAGGAAGAGGCGGGAATTCCGGGGCTGGACTTGGAATCTGCACTCCGGCGTTCACTGGACAACGCGGTGAGAATCCAGTCGCCGCTCGCGTTTCGGGGTGGGGGGAAGGATGCGTCCGTTCGGGAGGTGCGCAGCGTGCAACGTTTACCCCTTCCGCAGGGAAAGGATGCCCGGTGGGTAGGCGAAGAGTACCTGCGCTGGTTGCCGAATCGGTTCTTCCCTTTTCGGGTTGAGGTCGTGGGCGATCGCGCGACCTTTCGCTTTCGTGTTTTCAACGTGCCGCTCTTAATCTTGGAATACTCCAAAGAGCGAAGCACGCCGGACCGATCGCTTTTTTACATCGTGGGCGGAAAGCTCGCGCGCACGATGCGACGTGGACGGTTGGAGTTTCGTGAGTCGTGGAACCACCAGTTTCTATTGGCGGCGATCCACGAATTTCGCCCGAGCCTGCCCTGGCGGCTTTATTCACTCACCCAAGCCAAAGCTCACCTTTATGTGATGTGGCGCTTCGGCCGGTGGCTGCTTAAATGTTAGGATGCGCGCATGATTGAACGCGTGACGGAATACCCAGGTTACCTCGTCCACTTTCGCCCGGAAAGCCCCACGGATACGGCAGTGCTGCTGTTCCACGGATTCCCCGCAAATCGGAACACCAAGAATCTGGACCTAGCCGACGTGATTCATCAGCGCCTAGGTTGCCACGTGTTTTTACTGCACTACCGGGGCCTCGGGGAAAGCCCCGGAGAGTTTTCCTTCCGCGCCTCGATCGAAGAGGCCACCGGGATCGTCGATCGCGTGCACCGCGACTGGGTTCCGAAGAGGCTCGTCGTCATCGGCCATAGCTGGGGCGGCCTAGTCAGCATGAACGTTACCGCCTCGCGCAGTGAAATGGTGCACCAGCTCGTGCTGATGTCGCCGCTGTGCGATCTCGATAAGACCCATTCGCTCTACGGCTGGATTACCCGTGATGTGCGTAACGAGTGTCCCGGGCTTTACGGCAACCGGACGGAAGGCGAAGTGAAGACCGATATCGATTACGTGATCGCAAACCACAACCCCGCCAAGGTGGTGAAGCGGTTTCGCCCCGACATGCCGGTAACGCTCATTCAGGCCGGGCTCGACGACACCACTCCGCCCCGCGCCGCAAGAGCGCTGCTGGAGCACTTTCCAACGCGGCCCGAATACATCGAGCTGCCGATGGATCACTCCTTCACCGAGTCCCGCCGGGAACTCGCCGAAACGATCCTGCGCACTCTGGAATAAGCTTATTACGGTATGTATCGCGACAACGCCTGAGGATACGGCATAACCACTTCCGGCGACCGGCTAGCCGGCGTGGCCAAAATGCGGGCCCCGGAAA
>JAYUBV010000019.1:0-2797 GCA_043740655.1 Pseudomonadota bacterium
CGATCTTCATTTCGCGCATCGGGGCCAGCGTAGTCGGCGTAAGGGTGCCCTTGATAAGCTTCGAAATCTGCTGCTGATTGGCCGCCCCTACCGTTACTAGGTTATCCTCGATTTCCATCGTGGTCTCGATCTCGCTAAACAGGTTGTTCAGAACGCGACCGTACAATGCGTTTAGAAAACGTTTCGTGTCTTCCTCGGATAGCTTTTGCGTATCCGCTTTAGTGGAAAGTGCCAAGAAAGAGAGGATCTGCGGTACCGTCGGATCCTTACCCAAACGCTGAGCCGCGAACGGAAGGGCCTGGAGTACTTTGGCGCGCAGCTGTTCTTTGTTGAGCAGCATCGTACGTTTGGAATTCAGATCGATGATCGCATCGGGATTCTGACGCTTGTACTCTTTCAGCGCCGTGATTAGCTCTTCCATGTGGTCCTGCAAATTGGCAGCGATCACGTCGGTAAAAGGACCAAACTCATCCTTACGCCGGGCGACCTGGCTGTCCAAGCTCGACTCCGCACGAAGGTTCACCGCGTTCTCGATGTTCGCCTGTTGGGCTTTTTCCGCGCGCGCCACTTCGGGCGACTTGCCGTACTCTTTTATCGACTTCAGATACGCCTTGGCGTGTAGCCAGAAAACGAGCCCCGTGAAACCAACCGAGGCGAAAGGTTGTAGCATTTTTTGCCCCTGATTGATGAACCCGAGGGCGCCCACTTTACCGCGGAACTCCCGGCGGCGATCGAGCAGTTGCTTAAACGCCTGCTGGCAAAGCTCTTCGGCCGTTTTGGCCACCTCCGCAGTTTTTATGCGATGAATGCCGTTTAGGTAGAGCTCTCCCGGACTACGGTTGCGTCCCACGTCTTCCAGGTGAAGGTTGGGTTTGTGCTCGCCGACCGCGAGCCCCTTGTTCATCACGCCGGTTAGATCATTCCACCGGTCGACCATTTCCTTGGCGTCCTTCTGCTCGTGCTCCGTCCACCGATCAAATTTCTTGAGCCAGTCTTGGCCGTCCTTAAAGCGCAGGCGTCCGTTGCGTTCGGACTTTACGAACGCGGCCAGCGGGGCGAACTCGCCGCGCTCGCGCCAAGTTTCCAAGGCGTCGTACAGGCGTTCGCGGGTCTTGCGATCTTCAACGATGCGCGAGTTGCCCTTTAGCTCGCGGAATAGGATCTCAACCTGATTGAGGCGATCCTCGTACAATTTGCCGGCCTTTTCTAGCGCGACTAATTGACCATCGGCACTGGATCGCATCGCTTTGATCGTCTCTTTAATCTTTTTGGCCTGCGCGGCGTTAAACCGCCAGTTCGCAAGCTCGGCTCCCGCCGTCCAGGCATGGGGCACGCTGTTGAAAAGATCGAACAGTGCAACGAAACGCATGAAAGTGAGTGCCGGCAACGCGAAATAAAGGATAAGGGGATCCTGTTCGTCGAAGAACGAACGAAAGACCGCGGTGTAAGGATCGGTCGGCGTGTTGACCGCTTTGGAGTCTGCATTCCCCGCTCCGGCAACTCCAGCGAGCGGGGCCACCTGATCGGGGGTGGGCGGCGCGACCTTGGGCGTGTGCACCGGTGCTTCGGCAAGCCCGCGCTCGCGTGGCGCAAGGCCTCGCAGCAGCGGTTCAAACGAAACCGTTAGCAAGGACAAAACTAATATGTAGTGGGCTAGGTGCCGCATTCCGCTTACTCTCCCGCCTACTAGCAAGAGCAAGGGAAGGACCAAGAACCTTTAGGCTCAAGGTGTGGACTACCGGTGCACAGACCGAGCTATTTGTAAGTCACCGTGACGAAAGTTGTCAGGGATTTGAGGGTTTCCAGTCCTCGGGCGCGCTGCCGTCCGGAGTCGACTTTACCGAAGGGGCGTTCTTCGTCGTGATGAGCAGCTGGTGGATGATGCCGTCGTCCTGGATGTCTAGGCGGCAGCCCTTCTTGTCGTCGGTACCGGCGTAGGAGCCCGTGCACAACGAACCGATGAGCGCGCTTCCGGGCGCGGTCGGGTCTTCCATGATTAAGCCCAGGTTTACGCTCTGGACCTCTTTGTCCTTCGGGTCGACCGTGTACATGTCGTACAGCGGACTGCCGTCCGGGGTGAAGAAGTAAATCGTCGCGGTCACGTCTTTCCACGGCGCGGGCTTATTGTCCTTTGGGCACGGACCCGTACTGATCTCGATGGATTCGATCGAGTTGGAGAAAATGTACTGAAAGCAGTTCATATCGGGATTCATATTCTGACTGACGAGCTCTTTTTTGAGCGCTTCGGTCAATGTGGCTTTACCGAGGTATTCACGCGTCGGGTCTTTCACCGGATTGGTTTCGACCTTGGGAACCTCATTCGTTCCTTTGGGCGTTTTCGGCACCGGCAGCGGGCGAACTTCTTGGGGGTTGGCCGCGATCTTAGCGACGCGCTTCATGCGCGTATAAAGCCTTTTAGAGCACGCGGTGGGTAACACCACGACGACGGCGAGAAGAAAATAAGTAACCGACCGGTTTTGAAAACCACGAAACATCGAAACCCCCTAAATGGATGACCGAAGTCATCGTCCCCGATGCCAGACTGAGCAATTCTCTGGCCACGTGTTTCAAGTTCAAACACTCGGCCAGGGAAGTGTCGCCGGTGACGAATTACGGAATTTTTGCCGAATGCCGTCACCGGGCTGAGATAGTTCGACCGGGGAGGGAAAGGGAATCTGTCCGCTTGTCGTGCCTCGGGCGAGTCGGTCGGTAAGGATACCGTTTTGGTCGGGCCCTGCGGAGATGGTAGATGGGAGGTCCGAAAGACAGACGCCCCGTCCCTGCGCAACGCGGATAT
>JAYUBV010000020.1:0-2796 GCA_043740655.1 Pseudomonadota bacterium
CTTGTACCAAGCGCGCTACAACGCTTTGGCCGCTTGCGTGAGAGAGAACGGCTATACGTGTAACGTTTACTGCCGCTAAACTTTCGGTGATTTAAAACAAAAAGGGCCCACCCCATTGGGGTGAGCCCTTTTTCAATTTATAGGTTACTGACCGGATTTACATGTCGCCGTATTCGCCGCCGGGCATCGATGGAGCTTTTTCGCCTTTTTTCGGCTTTTCCGTGATCAGCGTCTCGGTCGTGAGGAGCATGGACGCTACCGAAGCAGCGTTCTGAAGTGCGCAACGCACCACCTTAGTCGGGTCGATGACGCCGGCTTCGATGAGGTTTTCGTACTTCTCGGTCAGAGCGTTAAAGCCCCAAGCCGCTTCTTTGTTGTTCTTCACTTTATCGATGACGACCGAACCTTCCGCGCCCGCATTCTGCGAGATCTGACGGAGCGGTTCTTCGAGCGAACGACGGATGATATCCACACCCGCTTGCTGTTCCGGCGAGAGTTTCAGGCCGTCTAGGGCGACTTGAGCACGTAGGTAAGCGGTTCCGCCGCCGGCCACGATGCCTTCTTCCACCGCCGCACGGGTCGCGTGCAACGCGTCTTCCACACGGGCCTTCTTTTCCTTCATCTCGACTTCAGTCGGCGCGCCAACCTGGATGACGGCAACGCCGCCCGCCAGTTTCGCCAGACGCTCTTGCAGCTTCTCGCGATCGTAATCCGATTTGGTATCGTCGATCTGAGCACGGAGGGTTTTCACGCGCGACTCGATGGTGGCCTTTTTACCGGCACCGTCGATGATCGTGGTGTTGTCCTTGTCGATGGTCACGCGTTTGGCGCGGCCAAGGCTCTCGATCTTCGTGTTCTCGAGCTTGTGGCCCATCTCTTCCGAGACGACTTCGCCACCGGTGAGGATCGCGATGTCTTCCATCATCTCTTTACGACGGTCGCCGAAACCGGGGGCTTTCACCGCCGCGATTTTGAGCGTTCCGCGCAGTTTGTTCACCACGAGGGTGGCCAAGGCTTCGCCTTCCACGTCTTCCGCGATGATCATGAGGGGCTTGCCCATCTGCACGACTTTTTCAAGAACCGGGAGGAGATCCTTCAGGTTGCCGAGCTTCTTATCGAACAGAAGGATGTACGGTTCGTCGAGGATAACTTCCATCGATTCCGGGTTGGTCACGAAGTACGGCGATAGGTAGCCGCGATCGAACTGCATGCCTTCCACGACTTCCAAGGTCGTTTCCGCCGTCTTGCTTTCTTCGACGGTGATCACGCCTTCTTTGCCGACCTTGTCCATCGCTTCAGCCAACAGCTTGCCGATCGTCACGTCGTTATTGCCACTGATGCAGCCGACTTGTTCGATCTCTTTCTTACCGCTCGTCGGGCGGCTCATTTTCTTGAGTTCCGCAATAACCGCTTCCACCGCTTTATCGATGCCGCGCTTTACTTCGATCGGGTTCAAACCCGCGCTCACGATTTTGAGCCCCTCGCGGTAGATGGCCTGCGCCAACACCGTAGCGGTGGTCGTGCCGTCACCGGCATCGTCGTTCGTCTTCGAAGCGACTTCTTTCACCATCTGGGCGCCCAAGTTCTCGAAACGTCCTTCAAGCTCAATTTCTTTAGCGACCGTTACGCCGTCTTTCGTGACGAGCGGGGATCCCCAGCTCTTCTCGATAACGACATTGCGACCACGGGGTCCAAGGGTCACCTTCACCGCATCGGCCAAGATGTTTACACCCTTAAGAATCGCCGCACGTGCCGGCTCATGAAACAGAATCTCTTTAGCTGCCATGGAAATTATCTCCTGTTATTTTTTTGAAGCTCTGGCCAGAGGCCAAACTGCTCCGAAATTTAGTTAGCCAACACGCCGAGGATCTCATCCTCGCGCATCATCAAAAACTCTTCGCCGTCCACCTTCACTTCGGTGCCGGAGTATTTTCCGAAAAGGATTTTGTCCCCTTTCTTCACTTCGAGAGGAACGATCTTACCGTCCTCCAAAACTTTTCCGCTGCCGACCGCAACGACTTCGCCTTCTTGCGGCTTTTCTTTCGCGGTGTCGGGAATGATGATCCCGCCCCTGGTCTTCTCTTCCTCATTTAGGCGACGCACTATCACTCGGTCGCGCAATGGCTTAATCTTCATACGCTCTTCTCCTTGCAGATAAAAAAATGGATGAAGGTCTTTTTAGGCATTTCTGCCTACAGGTCAAGAAAATTAAATTTTTGATACGTGATTTCAAAGCCTTAGCGATTTTCGCCTAACTCCCACTTTTGACTAAATTCTGACCATTTCCATATAAAAAACCGTGGCGCCAATACCCCCCAATCGAACTTGGGGGTCGCCACATTGCTTTGGAAAAACAACGTTTAAGGAGGACCTATGATTCCACTTTTCTTACGCAATGACGTGAACTGGGACCCATTCCGTGATTGGGACACCTACGCATCGAACACGGCGTCAACGCGTCGCGATGAGCGCGCAAGCCGAATCCCGCCCCATTACGAAGTGGAGGAGAAGGATAACGGTTACCTCCTGTCACTCGACATCCCAGGGGTGAAGAAAGAGGCCGTTACGCTGGAGACGAAGGGACGGCTTTTGACCGTGTCAGCCACCCGCAAGGCGACCAAGCAAGGCGAAATGTCCGAGTTTACTTACCACGCCAGCTTCGAAATTCCCGAGATCGTCACCTTCGAAGGGGCGGAGGCCAGCTATCAGGACGGAGTGCTAAAGGTAGCCCTGCCGAAAGTGAAGGAGGCGACCGCCCGGACCATCAAGATTAGCGAAGGACAGGGCGATTTTCTA
>JAYUBV010000021.1:0-9148 GCA_043740655.1 Pseudomonadota bacterium
GTAAAGGAGCTGCAGGTAGGTCACCAGAAGTTTATGCCGCGCAGAAACATGACGGAGAGCATCGCTGGATCCTTTAGCGAGCGTTCCCATCTTGTCGAGAAGGTGCTGCCGGAGAACTCCGCGAGCGGCGGTCAACGCCTTCAGCGCGTCGGCTTTATAGGCCGCGTTCGCGGCGGCCTCTTCGTTGGGATTACCCACGGCACCCGCCATGAGGGTGGTCGCTTCATTGGACCAGGCGGTCACCAGCGTATCGGCGAAGTAGGCACCGCCCTCCTTGGGGATAAACGTTTTTTCATCCCAACCGTTGTCGAACGTCGTGACCTTATCTTCGATGAGATACGGCTCCGTTCCCCACCCGTGCCGACTGTTGTGTCCCAAACTAAATTGTTTGCGGTGTTCGAGCAGGGCGTAGGGGTACGTGGTCGTGCTGATGACCGTAAACGTACGGACTGGCTTTCCTTTCCAGCTCACGACGAAATTAACGGAAAAGGGGGCCACGCAGCCCTGATGTTCTGTTTTCCATACGCCGCCGCCCGTTATGCCCATCACCTTATTGTGCGGGCAGGATCCCCGAACCCACTGAGCGCCGGAGTAGCAAACCGAGAGTGACTTCGGATCGTGCACGTCGGCCATGAACAAGACCGATCGGGGAATCTGTTTACGAATCGACTCTAGCGCCGGAAGTTCTAGTGGCAGGCTTACCGCTTCGCTTTTATAGGGCAGCAAGGCTTGCCCGGCGCAGGGGCCAATCGCCTGGGGCTTAAACGCGCCCCGTCCCTGGGCGCCCGCCGTCTGAACGATGGCCGCATCGTCGGCTAGCAACAGATCGTAGCCGCCAATTTTTTCCTGTTGGAAGATTCCTTTTTCAGCGGTCAGCTCCTGGCTAAGCACGTCGGTTGCCTGGCCGTATTCCTTGATCAAACTTTGCAGAACACTCGGCGTGGATTTTTGGTTCGAGCCCAGGCGAAGCTGGCGCACCATCTGGGAGTAGCGTTCGCCGGTTTCGATAAGCCGGTCGGTGTTTTCGATGCGCAGCTGCTTAAGAAAGTCTGGCCGACTCTCCGCCATTCTGACGTAGCCACGGGCGCAGTAGCCCCACAGACTCGGGTTGACGAAACCATCGGTAAACGTCGTGGTCGACGATCCGTAAGTGGCTAACCATCGCACGTTCTTAGTCCACCCTTGCGGAAACCCCAGCTGAGTCACCTGTTTGGTGATCTCTTTGGGATCGGCTTGGGGGGCCAAAAGTCCGGTGGCCAGTTCGTCCGTCGAATGCTGAAGCGCGCAGCGCAGGTAAGCATTGAGGCATTGCTGGTATTTCTCCCAGGACACCGGAGCATTTACGAGCGGATCTTTCCCGTCTTGGCAGCCCCAGATATCGTCGGAGAATTGGCGCGATACGATGGCGTCCAACTGTTGACGATTGAGCCGTTCAAACTGCTCGATCTGCTGCTCCAAACGGGTGAGTGCCGTCAACGACGTTTCAACGTCGGCCCTAACGCGATCGACCTTTTCCGTCAGGTTGTAAAACTCGGTGACCATCGTAAGAAAAATGCGGTTGAGCGATCGGTCGATGCGATCGAAGCGCGAATGCATCTCCTTACGTAGGGTGTCTACCTGCTTACGTAGCTCGCGTACCTCTTCGAGAATCATTTGATCCAGCGACGGGCCTGCAAATAGCGACAAGATCATATTCACGGCGGACAGTACATTTCCGGCAAGAATGGTGGCGCCCATGAAGGCGCCGCTCAGTTTGGACGACATCGCGAAGGCGTCGATGCTCTGCACGATGCTGATCGATGCGCCTCCAACTTTTCCAACTGCTTCCCCCAGCTTCGGATCGACGAAATTAAACAGCTGCGCCATCGTGCCGACGGTTCCCTGAAACGCTTGGTACTGCTCCTGCCTTGCTTTGTAGTCGGCCACTTCGGCCGGCGTCAGCTTGGGCTTTTCTTCAAGGAAGTTAGCCAGCGGGGCCGCATCGCCTTGCGCCAGTAGTTGAGCTTTGCGCTGCTCGAGCAGCTGCCTAAGATCGCCCTGCAAATGTTTGAACTGTTCCTGCAGTTCTTTGAGCGAAACCGTGAGCTCCCCCTTGGAATCTAGCTTGCCCTTCAAAAACGCATTCATCTGGTCGACGGTGGTTTGATTTTTCAGGATGGGGTTTCGCGACAGAATCTGTTCGGCCGATTCGCCGACGCGGGCTCCGATCTGTTTTCCAAACATCCGCTGCGCCAGGTGGGCGTAGTCGGGATCCACCAGGCTGCGCGCGTAAAGCTGCCCCAGCAAATTATCCAACCCTTTTTGAGCGCGCTGATCTCGGTCGGTTAAATCGCGTTGCGCACGTAGCTGCTGCGAGGGCCCTATCGAACGTTCGAGGGCAGATTTGCCGTCTTGGATCAGGGCTTTGCCGAGCGGAGTTCCCGTGCCCACCGTACTGCTCAGGGCGGGGACCTTGCCGATAGCTTCGAGGGCTAGCTCGGCGTACTTAAAGGGGGTGGGGTCCAGCTGAAAGTTCTTGGCCGATTCGGCAAGCTTTAGCTGGTCTTGATATTTCTGCTCTACTTTATTGAACTCGCGCACGAGCATCTCGCCTGCCGAGCGGCTGCGATCGGAGACCTCCCAGATCGCTAGCGTCGTTTCCGCGATGACCAGCCTTCCGAGAAGGTTGGGATCTTGGGCAAGGCGGTTTTTCGCCGCGAGCGTCCACGTCAACCGATCGGCTTCCGGCTTGGGAATCACGACGGTATCGTCGGCATACGCCAGGGAGGGGATTAACCAAAGAAACAGGGTCAGGGTCACGTACTTCATTCGCTCTCTCCAATTATCCCCAACAACCAAGCCGGGATTAAAAAGAAAGGCTCGGCAACCGTGGTAGCACGGGTTCCCTCCAGCGATCAATGCATTCTTAGGGGGTCGTCTTCCGGCGCAGATTCTCGAGTGCGGCACCGACGGTTACCATCGGCCGTAGTCGCTGCTGAACCTGGCTGAAGTACTGAAGATTCGTTTCTACCGGCTCCAGCCCTACGGCGGCGTTCGGCGTGGAAATCTCCGCGAGTATTTTCTCCAACGCATCGGTCCGCTCTTTCATGGCTTTGGCCAGCGTTCCATCGGCCATCAAGTCCGTGAGGTGCCTCGCGGTGTCCTTTCCAAGCAGGGGGGTACGGCTCCCGATCAGCCCTGCGCGGAGGGCATCGTTCCGCAAGTACTCTACTGGAAACAACATTTGCAAGTAGGTGACGAGGAGGTTGTAACGAACCGTTACCGCCTTGAAAGAATCGCCGGTGGTCACCAGCTCGGGATCGCTGGACGGTTTAACTATTTCGAGTTGTTCGTACAGGTACCGCTGCAGTTTCTGTCGGTAGGCCGTTACCGCTTCCATTGCCTCTTGCTTTAGTTGCCCATCCACCGTCGCGCTGTCGTAAGGGTCGACGAAAAGAGACACGGCTTCGGCCTTCCAAACCTCTTGCACTTTTGTGGCTAGGAAGGCTCCGGTGGTAAAGGGCTCAAAGGTCTTCGGGTCCCAGCCGTTGTCGAAGTCTTCCCGTTTATAGCTTGCCACAGTGTCTTTGCCCAACGTCCGAGAAAAATGTTCACTGACGTGAGTGTGCTTTATTAAGGAATACGGAAATTTACTCTTCGTGACGACGGAAAAGCTTCGCAGTTCCTTGCCGTGCCACTTTATCGAAAAAACAATCTCGATTGGTGCAAGACATCCTTGGTGCTCAACTTTGGTAAGCCCCTTTTCCGACATGGCGCGGTTTTCGGGGCAAGTCCCCAGCACCCATCGAACTGAGCTGTAACAGGTTTCTAGTTCTTTCGGCGCTACGAGGTCGGCCATTAATAATGCGGATCGCGGAATCTGGGTTCGCAGCGTTTCGATCGCCGCTCGGGAAGGCATGGTTAGGGTAACCGTCTTGTCCATTTTGGGGAGTAGGGCGGCGCCCGCGCACGGCTCGACTGAGGTCGGAGTGTACCGGTCTCGGTCGGGCGTCGCCGTCTGCCGGGTGACGTCGTTATCGGGCAACGTTACGTCGTAGCCCGCGGCCATTTCCTTACGAAAGTCAGCCTTGTCCTTTTGCTGGGCGAGCACGAATCCGTTCACCGTGTGATTGTAGTCTTCGAGGAGCTTATGAAAGACCGTGGGGGCGGCGTTAGGTTCCGTCTTCAATCGAAGCTGCCGGACCATCTGTGAGTACGCAGCTCCCGTCGCCTGGATTTGGGATGTGGCGCCTGGGTCGATGTGCTTAAGAAACTCCGGTTGGCTGGTGGCGATAGTGACGTATCCGTTCGCGCAGTAACCGTATAGGTCAGGATTGACTAGGGTATCGACGATGGCGCCCGCGTAGGGGGAAAAACTCAGCCAAAGTACATTTTGTGTCCAATGACTGGGCAACCCCATCGACAAAACATCCAGGGTAATATTTTTGCTTGTGGAACGCGCCGGCATTTCGCCGGTGGCCAACTGGTCGGTAGAGTGCTGAACGGCACATCGGAGGTAAGTATTCAAACAATCCTGATATTTTTTCCAGCCGATGCCCCGACCCAGGAGAGGATCCAGCCCACTACGGCAGCCCCACTCCTCATCCGTGAACTTTCGTTTCATTAAACTGTCGATGTGGGCGCGGGTCATTTTCTCCGATTTATCGATCTGGCGTTCCAGACGCGAAACTTGGATCAACAGCGACTGAACGTCCGCGGCAACGTTATCCACTTTTTCAGTGAGGTGGCTGAACTCAATGAGCATGGTCTCGAAAATTTGATTCAGCGATCGGTCAACCCGGTCGAAACGCGCGTGCAACTCCTGCCGAAGTACGGCAACCTCTTTGCGAAGTTCCCTCACCTGCTCGAGAATGATCTGGTGGATCGAAGGACCCGCGAAGAGAGACATCACAGAGCTGAGTGACGAAAACAGACCGCCCGCCAAGGAAAGGCTGCCCATGAAACTATCGCCCGTTTTGATTGAGAGCTGGTACTGGTCAATGCTCTGCGCGATATTGACGTAAGCGCCGCCAACTTTGCCGAACGCTTCTCCGGCCTTTGGGTCGATGAACTGGAAAATTTGGGAAAGTGAACCAACCGTGGCGAGGTAGGATTTGTACTGTTTCTGGCGTTCGAGGTAGCCAGAAATCTCTTCGGGGCTCAGCAAAGTTTTGTTACCGGCGCCCGGTAGTTGGTCCAGTTTTGCGGCCTTGGCTCTCTCTCGTTCTCTTTCGAGCAGACCGTGCAGATCTCCCTGAATCGATTTCATCGTGGACTCGAGTTTCAGGCTGCTGACGACGAGTGTCCCATTTTTTCCGAGGCTCCCGTTAAGGAGATTGTAGATCTGTTTGGTGGAGGCAAAATTTTGGAGATCGGGGTTGCGGCGCAAAATCTGTTCCGCACTGTCCCTTACGCTGCCGTTGAAACTGGGACCTAGGGTCCGATCCACGAGGGCGGCTAGCAGCGGATCGGCGGTGGCCCGCTTGTGCGTCTCCGTTAGAAATAGGTCCAGGCCCGCTTGGGCGCGGGCGTTCTTGGAATAGGTGTTCTTTTGGGCCTGCAACTGGGCGTAGGGGCCGAGCTGCTCTTCGAAGGCCAGTCGTCCGTCATTGAGAAGTGCCTTTCCAAATGGCGCGGTCCAGCTCACCCAGGGGCTTCCGCCGGGAATCGATTTTGCCATTTCCAGGGCCATATCGGCGTAACGGAATGGAGTGGAGTCCAGCCGGTATTGGGAGGCGGACTCGGCGAGCAGGGCTTCTTTATCAAAACGTTCGGACATTAAGTTGTAATCTCGAGCGAGCCGGTCGGCGGCCAACGGACTGCGGTCGGAGTTTTCGTAAGCCGAAAATAGCGCCTCGGCGATGATAGCTTTGCCAAGTCGCTTAGGGTCTTGAGCCAAACGGTAATTGGCTAACGACGTCCAGGCGATCCGATCGGACTCAGGCTTGCTGATCGTGACCTGAATTTCAGCGCCGGTCGATAGACCCGAAATGGCGAGCAGCGCCAGCAGGATTGGTAACTTCATCGGGTCCTCCGGTTCCAGCGTTGTTGAATAAGTTGGCGGTAAAGTGAGTTGTCGTCCCCCTGAACGTGCAAAACGAAGTCGTGGGGCGAGTGCCCCTGGAACGAGACGCTGGCATTTGCTCCAACGGTTAGAAGGTACTCCGCAACCGCGGGGTGCTCCTGGGCAATGGCCGCTAGCAATGGCGTCACCTGATTCCCCTCCGTTCCGGTGTCTTCGTTAACGTCCGCGCCGCGGGCAACGAGCTGTTTCACCTGATCGAGGTTTCCAACGGCCGCCGCGCGCGTCAGCTCCCCTTTTGTGACTGGGCCCTGCGGAGTCCCCGGACCTGAACCGGGCCCTTGCGGAGACTTGGTTTCCGAGCACGAAACGAGGGTCAGAAAGGCCAGACCTAAGAGCCACTTGGTTGTTGACATTGTGCGTTACGGTTTAGCATACCCCTGGTTTTAGGATCAAGAAGTTAAGGGGAGCGTGGCCTTTAAATTCATGATCTTCCCGGTTTATACCCAGTGTTGGGTATTAACGTTCGCGCCGTTCACGGCGCATACTGGCTTCAGACGGGTTCGGCAAATTGCGGCAGCTGCCTTATGGAGAACAAGTCCTCTTCACTCAGCCGATCGATGGTGAGTCGGTTACCGCGCAATGGGGCAGCACTCTGGGATCGTCGCACGCGCCCTTCCAACCAGTCGCGGTCCAGTGGATTTCGAAGGGCCGATAGTTGGTTCGAGACAATGGTCGTTTCGTGCTTCTTATCGATCGCGCACCCCACGCCAACGAAAAAGCCAGCGAGCAGGAGGGTGACGCGTACGTAGGTAGAGGCCGTGTAATTCGTCATCAGGCACATTCGTTCGGGGTGCAACGTGGCGCGGAGGCGGGAAAAATGTTCAAGGTTCCACATCTCCAGATTCCCTTTGACCGAGTACGGATCGTAGAAAATGGCATCCGGCGCCCGCGTCGTGGAGGTTTTCAGAGTCTCGGCAAAATCACCGAGGTGAAAGTTCCACAGGATTCGGTTGTCGATAACGACGGAGCCGTTGTTCAGAAGCCCTCGGATCTCTTTCTCAAATCCCTCGGGGTAACCAAGTTCCGCCCGGTGGGTCAGGGCAAACTCGATGGCGGCGGTGCTCTTATCGAAGCTTTCGATCGTGACGGGATAGGGATGATCCTTGGGGAGCTTCGCTAACAGGGCGCGAATGGCGGTAAGCACATTCGCCGCCGCGCCAAACCCGACGTCCCAAAGAATAAAATCGGGGCTCGCTTGGGCGCGCTCCACTAGACGTAGCTGCTCCACGTGGAGAATGCGCGCTTCCTCCACCGGCCCGATGCCGGGATGAAACGTCTCCCGCGGTTCGAGGCACCGCAAGGTCATCACGCCGTTTTCCAAAGGGACTAGTTCAAACTTTTCCAAGAACGGCACCGTAGCAGAAAAGCGCTCAGGGTGCCGGTGGTGTTATTGCGCAAATTGGAGCAGGGTCGCTTCCAGCGCTTTCTCGTAATGGGTGCCGCGCCACACGGAGTGGTACGAGCCCGGGAAAAGTTCAATGGTCACATTATGCCCACCCGCTTTGTGGTTCGCGGCCCCGTACGTGTAGTGCGTGGTCGTATCCACGAACGTGTCGTGACCGGCCGAGAAGATCAGCACCGGTACCTTCACTTTGGCGCCGATCGCCTGGAGCTTGGCGGTGGTGGTGGCGCGTTCGATTTCGCGGATCCAGTTTCGCGACGGCATGGACTGCACGACGTTCGGATTGAGTTCCAGGATGCGGTTGTAGAGCTTCCAACGGAACTCGTGGTTCGTGTCAGTTTGGTCGGCGAACGTGCCTTTTTTTGCATCGTAAAATTTCTGCAGCGGAATCGGAGCGTAGCGCGGCTGGAACAACGTGCGATCTAGGGTAAGGACAATTTGCTCGTACCACGCGGTCGGCAATCCCATCAGCGGGGAGTTAAGCACCGCCGCTTTGATGCGGAATGCTTCGGCGTCCGGCAACACGTACGCGGTCACTAGGCCGCCGGTGCTGTGGGAGAAAACGAAGAGATCGGAATCCTTGAACGCTTGATTGAGCTTCGTCAGGAAGAAGCGAAGGTCCTGCACGTAATCATCGAATTTATCGACGTGAACCGTCTGGCGCATCGTCGGAATGTCCATGCCCTTGACGAGCGGGTAACGTTCTGACAATCCCATTCCGCGCAGGCTCATGAACGCGACTTGGTAATTTTTGGCGTGCAGATCGTGAATCAGCTCGCAGTATTTGTAGGGTGATTCCGTATAGCCGGGAACGATCACGATCATCTTTTTGCTGTCGGCGGGGATGACGGTGTAGGCGATGCGCAAACCGTCGGTGTCGTTCGGGCGTACGAAATATTTCGTACCGGAACTTTTCACTAGGCTGCAGCCGGCGAGATAATCGGTTTGAATTTGTGATTCGGTTTTTTCTGCCCGCGCAGAAAAGACGATGGCTACGAAAATAAGAAACGACGAAACGAGCGACTTACCCTGCATTTTTGTTCCCCTGTTGTTCCTACAGAGGTAACGCTACAGGTCATTCGATGCAATAAAGAAAGCGAGCGCCGAAAAATTCGGACGCTCGCTTCGTTTATAGGAACTTATTTCGTAATTCTAGAGACTTAGAAGTGGGCCACGCCGGTCGTGGCCGTGCTGGGGCCAAAGTACAGGGCATCGATGCTGGTGCCATTGAAGGTGGTATTGCCCGACGGGTACGCACTGGCACCCCAGGTTGCCGGAATCGTGCCGCTGGCCCCGCTGCTCGTGACCGACGCTCGGCCAATCGCGGTGGTGGCGCTGAAGGTCGTAAGGGCCCCCGAGCAGGTGGCCGTGGTGGTGCCATCGCTGGCCCTTACGCACAGCGTGGTGGCCGTGTTGCAGGTGGCACCCATGTCCGCCGAGCCAATCGCGTAGAGCGTGGTACCGTCCGATTTCAGCTGGGCTCCGCAGTAGCCAAAGCCAAGCCCCGCCACCGCCATTTCAAACGTCCCGGCGTTGGAATCGGCATCGATCTGAATGACGCCGTACGAGCAGGAGTCCCAGTGACCCGTTCCGCAGGTACTGCCTTCGTTGGTGTAGCCCACGCCGATCCAGGCCTGCACGTGGTAGTTGCTGGTTCCGGCGATTGGCGTAGCGATCGCCGC
>JAYUBV010000022.1:0-2793 GCA_043740655.1 Pseudomonadota bacterium
TAGGCAGTCCGGGGGCGATGGATGGCGACCTAAATGCCGCGCCGGCCAAGAAACCCAATCGCCGCATCCTTCTCTACGGCGTCGTCGCGGCCGTCTTGGGGCTGCTCTACGTGGCACAAAACCAGCCCCCCGCGAAAGAAGATGGCAAAGAAGGGTCGGCCAAGAAGGAAACGCTGGCGCGCGACTTTGAAACCAGCAAGGAGCCTGGAGTTGTCGATGAGACGAAGAAACAACTCAAGGGCATCGAGGATCCGGAGCTAAGCAAAGCCGAGCAGGCGATGCAGGGTTACGACTGGACCAACACAAGTCTGCGCGAAGCCGAACAATTCTTCCGCAAGGGGCAGCGCGAGTACCTGTCTAAAAACTATGGCCGCGCCATCGACCAGTTTCAAACCGCCCTTTCGCTCTACCGCGGCCATATCCTCGCGGAAAAATATTTGCGCCTGACCATGTACGAAGCCGAGGCCAAAGCGAAGAAGCACATGGGCATGGGTATCCACTATTTTGAATCGCTGCAGTACCAACGGGCCATCTACCACTTCAATGAAGTGGTGAGCTTGATGCAGCACCGTTCGACCGAGCCGGTCATCGGAGAGGCCGAGCGGTACATTAATTTGAGCAAGCGGCGTTTACAGGCCGCGGAGCTGTTCCCCTAGAAGGACACGCTGATGCAGATCACGGTAAAAATTTACGAGAAGGGTAACCTGGTTACGGAGAAGTCATTCTCCGACGGCACGTACCGCATTGGCCGCTCGGACTTCTCGGACATTATTCTTAACCACGACTCCATCAGCCGCAGTCATCTGGAAATCCGTATTACAGACGCTAACATCTACCTCACTAACATGAGCGGCAGCGGTCGCCTTAAGGTGAACGGAAAGGCGGTGGAAACGGGAGAGGTGGGCGAAGGCGACGAAGCGATCATTGGACCGTTCCGTTTGCTGTTCTCGATGGGCGACTCGGTCGACCAGCCCGGCGCGGAAAACCTGCAGATGGTAGCCGGCGGCGGTGAGGCCATTGGGTCTCCCAATGCGGGCGGCGAGGGCAACAACGCCCTGCCCGACCTAAACGGCGGCCAGCCGCCCGAAGAGAACGGCGGCGGTTTCGGAGACAGTCCTGGCATCGGCCAGGGTGGCTTCGGTGGCCAGGCCAACGAAGAAGGCGGAAACGTAGCGATGGCGGACGTCATCCCCATGAACCGCGAAGCCACGTCGTTTAAAAGCGATACGCAAGTGGACATGCGCCCGATCGTGGCGAAGCTGGTGTTCACCGAAGGGGCGCGCGTGGGCGAAGAGATCCCCGTGCAGTCTTACGAAATTTCACTCGGCCGGAGTAAAAAGGCCGATATCTTCGTCGACGACGAAAAGCTTTCCCGCATCCACGCCAAAATTGCCCGCGTGGGCTCGGGCTACCGTCTTATCGACATGAACAGCCGCCACGGCACTTACGTGAACGGCATGCGCATTCTCGAGCATCCGCTCACTTCGTTCGACGAGATTCAGATCGGTAAAACCAAGATCAAGTTTCTGATCTCCGACATGATGGCTTCGGAAATGGGCGGCGGACTCGCCACCATTGCCAACGCCGGAGCCTTTGACGGCAACGCGGCGGTGGCCCAAAATTACGAAGCCACCCGTTCGATGCAGCTAGATGCGTTGCCGGATGAAGTGTTGATGGAGATTCGCGCTCCGGAGATGCCCCCGCCGAACTACCCGAACGATTTTCAGGGGGCGATGCCGGCGGACGGCCCCGAGGCCAACCAGAAATCGAAGTTTAGAAACCTGCTCATCGGCGCGGTGGCCGCCCTGCTGTTACTCTACGCGGTAATGCCGACCGGAACCGACAAGCCCAAGGGCCGGGCCGACGCCATTTCCACCGCCACCGGTAAGGGGGCCGAGATCGTAAGCCTCCCCCCGTCCATGCCCAAAGAGTACGCCGAACTATCGCCGGAAGTGCAACGCCTTCTAGAAGGCCATTACAACTCCGCGCAGAAATCGGCCGAAGATGGTCTTTACGACGACGCCGTTGGCCACCTGCGGAAGATTCACGAGTTTTTGCCCTACTACAAACAGTCGCGCGAAATGCAGGACCAGTTTCAGCGGAAGCTGAAAGAGAAACAGATTTCGGAAGCCGACGATAAGGCGAAGAAAGATGCCAAGCTGGATCTGCAGCAGTATCTCGACGACGGCTTAGAATATTTGAAGGAAGGCGACTTTGAACGCGCCACCGAAGCGTTCAACAGCGCCATCGTTATCGATCCCTATAACGAAATCGCCAACAAGGGCATGAAAGCGGCCAATGCCAAAGTGCGCAGCCTCGAAGAAATACCGCCCGAACGCGATCCTGAAGACGACAAGCGTAAGTTAGTCGCCGACCTGTTCCAGCAGGCCATGGCGGCGTTCACGAGCAAGAGCTACCAAGAAGCCATCAACACCGCGGACAAGATCCGCCAGGTCGAAATCAAGGGCGACACGCAGTACTTAAACGAAGCGAAACAGATCATCGATCGCTCACGCGCCTTACAGAAGGAAGAGTTTGAACCGTTCCTGATCCAAGCTAAAGAAAAGTATGCGGAAGGCGATTATAACGCGAGCCGCGACCTGTGCGAAGAGATGACCAAGCGCGACTCCAACTTTGAAGAGGCCAAGGAATGCGTCTTCAAAGCCAAGAAGCAGCTAAACCGTCTGGCAAAAGAAGCCTACACGCACGGGTACATCCTAGAGAGTATGAACCGGATCGAAGAGGCGAAGCAGTACTGGAACCGCGCCAAGAACTACGTCCGCGTCGGCGATG
>JAYUBV010000023.1:0-9125 GCA_043740655.1 Pseudomonadota bacterium
AGCTCTTTGCCCGATCCGGCGGATTGCCCCGCGGACTTTCTTATAGTCTCTTCAAGCCCCTTAATTTTGGCCGCCTGCGAAACGGCGAGCCGCTTATCGTGGACCGCCACCGAAATGTTGCGCATCTGTAAAGCGACGTAGCTTAAAAAGAGGATCGATCCCGCCGCCAATAAGACGTTCGAGATGGCCGGCACCCAATGAAGTGGCGCCGGTGATCCTTGAAACGGTGAGTCAATACGGTTGTGTTCGAGGCCCATACAAATGGCTTTTCGACACAAACCTGATTTCGCTTAAGTCCGATCCACCGGGCGTTCTCTCAGACGATTAAGGGAAGCTTATTGGAGTGGGAAAGGCGAAGGGGAGGAGTCGCCTCCGTGGTTAAACGTAGAGTCCCGAGCCGAACGGAATGCGGCAGGTCAACGTCACCCGTGTAGCGGAGCACCCTGCTCTCCCGGTGAATTTGAACGTTTATGCATCCCCGCACCAAAAGCCGTTCGACGGCGACGAAGTAAGGCGCCGCCGGATCGTCGCCCCGTTGGATGTCGACGATCCGGTCCGCCTCGATCCGAACTATGTCTCCCGTGTCCAAGAAGCCGCGCGCCGCCGACGCTGCCGAAAAGTCGTCGCGCACCACCAACCGCTGCCAATCGGTTAGCGCGTCGAGCCGAAAGGAAAACCGTTGGCGCTGCAACTCGAGGCCTCGGCGATCGACCGGCGTCCGGTAAATTCCCATGGCGACGGCCGGCATCTCGGTGGATCCCAGCTGCTCGAGCACCGGCAGGCCTGGATAACGTGCCTGGATCTTGGCAACGTCCGACGCGAAGAGTCTTTCCCCACCTAGCTTCAGAGCACGCAGATCGCGAAGTTTGAGTCCCGGGGATGCCACTAACTCGCGCGCGATGCTTGGGTAGCAAGCCAGAAACTGGGGATTAAATTCGGCGAGCCGTTCAAGCTCGTGCGGTTCAAAGGACTCGAATTGGGTCCCGCCAATCTTAAGGTGGCGAGCCGCCTGCCCGTGGGAGATTCCTCCCAGCAACGCCACCCGCTTGGGCGGCGCCGAAAATAGGGTGAGCCACGTACGCAGAATAATGCCGTGGATACTCAGGATGTCATCGAGGGTACGGGGAACTACGTGCACGGGTCGCCCGGTGCTTCCGCTAGAAACTTGCAGAATCATGCGCGGGCCCCCCCTTGGCGGGATTGAGCCGATGCGCGTGGCGGTGGTGCGTGCCGTGCAGGTAAATACCCATCAGGAGCCGGTTGAGAATTCGGTATCCCCACGATCCATCGAGATCCCGAATTTCCACGCGTCCGTCATCGAGGTGGGCGTGGGTGTAGTAGTTAATGTGCGCGTAGGTTATCTGATTGGCGAGAATCGACGGCACGTAAAAGAAAGCAAACCCCAATGGGCCGAATAGAAAAAGGATGACTAGCGCCCGTAGCACCCGGTTCACCGACAAAAGCACGCGCGCGGTTCGCCAGCGCGTGGCCGCACTGGCCTCGTGCCCCCAATGCAGGCGGTGGAAACGCAGAAACGCGGCACCGAGCGACGCCTTCAGTCCATTCAGGTACTGCCAGTACGTCAGCGCTCCGTTCGGGTGCGGATCTTTCAACGGATCGTCGGCGTGGCGGTGATGTAATAGATGCAAAATCGCGAAGCCCGGAAAGCCCGACATCAGGTGCAGCGAGCAGAGCTCACCCAGCGCCCGGTTCACCCAGCGCGGCCGGAAATTTCCGTGCGCGCAGTTGTGAACCACCGCCACGTTGAGCATGCCGGCATAAATGCCAAGGGGAACTAGGGCCGCGTGCCACGGACGAAGTTCCACCGAATAGTAGGTGATCGCTAGCCCTACGGCGAGCGCGTTCGCCATCACCACCCCCGTAAAGGAGGGGAATACGAATGGCACAAGACAGGCGATCCAAACCAAGGGGCCGGGACGGAATTCGTGCGCGTGCAGCGAATAAAGTCCGGCCACGGCAAAGAGCGAAAGCACCGTACTCCACGCGTAATACCGGACGAGGTAGTACCGGTCGGTAGTAAAGCGGCGAATCACGTGAGCCTCGTGCGGGATTGCTGGTACGGGTAGCCACCCGGCATTCCGTCCTTCGTGAGCACCACCTGCCAAAGCTGCAACGCCCGCGCCCGGTACCAACCCGCAAAGATCAGCAAATAGTAGCGCCACATCCGGTGGAAACGTTCACCGTAGCGGGCCTCGAGACTAGGCCAGTTTCTTTCAAAATTCGCGTGCCACGCTAGCAGCGTCTTCTCGTAGTTAACGCTTAAGTTCTCCCAGTCTTCCACGACGAAAAGGTCATCGATGGCCTCGCCAATCTGCTGAACGCTCGGCACCTGGGTATTGGGGAAGATGTATTTCGTAATCCACTGGTCGTTGCCGCGTACCACCGACTTTCTTCTGCCCATCGTGTGGACCAGGGTAACCCCGTCGTCTTTCAGGCAGCGCCCCACCAGCTCCATGTACGCGCGGTGATTTTTGTAACCAACGTGCTCGAACATTCCCATCGACGCTACGCGATCGAACGTGCCGGTGGCCTCACGGTAATCGCCGAGCCGAATCTCTACCGGCAGGCCGGCGCAACGCAGCCGGGCCGCCGCCGCCTGTTCGCGCGAATTGGTGATGCCGACGACCGATACGCCGTAATGCTTGGTGGCGTACTCGGCGAAACCGCCCCACCCGCAGCCAATGTCGAGCACCGTTTGTCCGGGGGCCAGGAGTAGCTTTCGGCATACGAGCTCGAGTTTTTGGCGCTGGGCCTGCCCCAGCGTTTCGGTGCCCGACCAAAAGGCGCAGGTATAAACCAGAGTGTCGTCGAGCATGGCCTCGTAAAGGTCGTGGCCAATGTCGTAGTGGGCCCGGACCCCCTCCTCCGCATTCTTGGGACTTCCCTCGTTGGCAATGCGGGCACGCAGGGTGTTGAGCACCACCCGCGGCGATCGGCCGAACTTTCGGGAAAGACCCGCGCGCGCAAAGCGAGCCATCATCTCGGCGAGATCGTCGCACTCCCACCAACCCTCCACGTACGATTCACCGAGCCCCAGGGTGCCGTCCGCAAGAAACCGTCCGTAGAACCGTTCGTCTTTCACGTGGAGGTCGAAAGGACGTTCGCGCCCAACGGCGAGGCCCGCCTCCGACAGGATTTGAGTTACGAGGGTGCGGTAGGTGCGGTTGCTCATTTAGTTCTCCGATTTTCCAAAACCAGGGCGAGTGGCCCGAAGAGGCCGTAGATCGACCAAAGTAAAAGGGGAAAAAAGCGCGGTAGAATCTCTCCGCGCGCCAGCATGTCGCGCGTGACGTCGGCCAGAAAAAGGTTCCACCGAAGGGGCCCCACGTGGGCCCCGTAGAGGCCAAAACGTTTTTGCGTCGTGGTCATGACGCGAAACCGGGTGCCGTTTCGCATAAATTCGAAGCCAGAGTGGCGAAAGCCAATCGTACAGTAGAGGCGAACTAGACGGTCCTCGCAGCAGATGACGATCGACTCGCGCTTTGAAAGCCTGAGTTCGCGGTGCACCTGCTCGAAGATAAGCTTGATGAGATCGGTTCGCCGAAAATCCTGGTGGATGCAAAGTTTTCCCACCTCGACCGAGCAGGGCTTGCGCGGAAGCCTCGCGGGGTACTCGCCCAGGGGAGTGTCCACCGATTCTAGCTGGGCGCCGTCCTCGGGGAACCGGATCATGAACGAAGCAACGAGGCGTCGTCCCCGAAAGACTCCAATCACCTTGGCGTCGCCGAAGGCCTTGGTCTCGGCAAAGGTCGTGGTGGGGACGGCCTTACCCGACGCGGAGTAAGCGTGGGCCCTAAGTGCCAGGACCTCTTCGTAGCCCATCTCAGTCGTGACCTCTTCTGCCTTCAGCTCATGTTTGACTCGGTACTGCACGACAACTCCAGATTTCGCACCCTACCGAGTCATGATTTTGATTCCTACACCTCTTTATGTAGTATAGGAATAATGTACCTTGGAGGTATTTGTGAGGCAATCTCAGCTCATAATGGAGACCTTGAAACGCTACCTTACCCATACCGGCATCACCTACCGGGAGCTGGCGAAACGCCTCGGCCAGAGCGAGTCCAACGTGAAGCGCATATTTTCTCAGTACTCCCTTTCGCTGGAGGCGCTGGAAGCCATGTGCGACGCGGTGGGAATCGAGCTACTGGACCTGGCGCGCATGAGCCGTCCCCAAGAGGAAAAGGCAGAGTGCTTCACGCGGGTACAGGAAGAGGCTTTGGCGGCGGACCCAAAGCTCTTTGCTTTTCTTTACCTGTTACTGTCGGATGAGTCCGTCACGAGAATTTCGGCCAAGTATACGTTCACCGAGAAGGAGTGCCGCAAGGCGCTGCTGACCTTGGATAAACTCGGACTCATCCGCCTGCACGAGGAGAACCGCACTCAGATCCTTATCTCCCGCAATATCCGTTGGATCGAGCGCGGCCCTCTCAATCGCCTCTACGAAAAAGACATTTCGCGCGAGTTCGTGGATAGCCATTTTTCCGGGGCAAACGAGCGCCGGCGCTTTCTTAACGCGCGGCTTTCCAAAACGTCGCTTCAGGCGTTACAGCGTCGTCTCGATCGGCTCATCGCGGAGTTCGTAGAGTTCGCCGAAATCGATAAGGTAAGCGCCGCCGAAGACTCCACGCCCATTTGGCTCATCCTGGCGTACCGTCCGTGGAGATTCACGCTCATTGATCGTTTCCGTCGGCGGAAATAGTGCCCGGCCGCGGCCTATGAATAATTAGACCCCTGGTTACGTAATGCCCCATCCTCGGGAACCATTTGGCCCCACGGCGAGAGGTCCAAGCTCGCTTCACGCTTACCTTCCCTAATTTAATCCGGCACGCGCCTTGCTTTGGGCAAGTCTCAGGAGGAAACCTATGAACCGAATCGTCGCTGTTACTGGGGCATTAGTTTTTTTGGGGTTGTCATCGTTGGGTTGGGCCCACGATGAGCCCGGCATTTCGGGAGGGGGAATTGGTGTTGGGGTGTGCCGCCCTTTTGAGGTCCGGCGCACGTCGCATGAGTTGGCCGCGGCCACCAATCACTTTGGAAGGATGGTGCTGTCTTTGTCGGGCTACAGTCACCTTTCGCGCGACGCCGAAGATCTGGCCATTGAGGCCGAACACCTTCATGAATCAGCCCACGACGGGGCTAGCTGTGAGCACTTGAGACGGGATTTCGGGTACGTTCAAGAGGCGCTTTCTCACCTAAGATTCGAGCTTCAACGGGCTCACAACATTCACCATAACCTTCACGTGATGCGGGACTTCCGTGACGTCGAGCTGGCGTATCGAGCCGTTGACCGATCCTTGAGCGGCTTCGTACCGCCTCTTCCTCCGGCCATCACGACGATTAACGTCGTTTGCCAAAGCGGAGGCCACCATTTGGCTTACTGCCCGGTTCCTGGAAATATTCTGAATGCTGTCGTAGCCGTGCAGCTTTCACATGCTCGTTGTGAATTGGGACGCAGCTTCGGCTATTCGGCCAATACCCTTTGGGTGAGCCGCGGTTGCCGGGCCAACTTCCGGGTGACCATCGCTCGCCATTAGGGCGCCGTCACTTTGTTCAAAACTATGGGGAACCTCTTCATGGAGGTCCCCCTAAACATTTTACTCGTGCTAGGCGGAGGCTAAAGAGACTCTGGTAACATTAGTTTAAATGGCGCCACTCGAACCTCGGTTTGCGGTCTCGGGAACCGCCCGAGTCCATCTGAATGCGCTGCGTGCCTTAGCCGCTTTTTTGGTGGTGGTCGGCCACGCGCGAAACCTGTTTTTTCCTCACTCGATGGCTTCCCATTCCCCTTTAGCGGGAGCCGGGCCCCTTTTTTGGCGATCGGGCCTCAGGATATTCGTGGTTTTTCACGTCCTGAGCGGGGCCTTGGTGGCTTTAGGGATCTACCGCGACCGCTATCGAGGCCATTGGTCCTGGAGGAGTTATTTCGCCCACCGTGGAATCAGACTTACCCTCGTCTTGTGGCCGGCTTTATGGATGACCTTCTTTTGGGATACCGTTCGATCGGCCCTCTGGGGATCCACTCCGACGGCCGATTCCACCGCCACGTTACTCACCTACCTGGCGAATGCCCTTTTCCTCCAGACGATCGTGGCCCCGTGCGCTGGCTCCAACGGACCTCTTTGGAGCCTGAGCAACGAGTTTTGGTATTACCTACTGTTCCCCCTGCTGATCGCCGCGTTTTCCAAACGTGAAGGATGGCTCGCGCGCCTATGGGCCCTCCTGGCGGGAGGCACGATCCTTCATTTTGTAATGCCGCTGGCGATGGCGGTCTATTTTCCCATTTGGCTTTTAGGAGCCGCCGCGGTCACGGTATGGTCCAGGAGAACCTTTTCGGGTGGGACCCGCTCTTTTTCAAAACGAGGAGCAGTCGTGTCGACGTTTCTCTTATTGGGAATGATCGTCGTGAATTACCTTCCCTCGGTGGGGCCACCCAGCCGCGACCTCCCCATCGGAATTTTAACGGCATCGCTGATCTTTTTTCTCCTTGAGGGCTCAACCCCTCTGTCGGGAGGTTGGTGGACGATCTACGAGAAGGGGATACGGACCGCCGCCAATTTTTCCTTCTCTCTCTATGCGACCCACCTCCCCTTTCTTTTGTTACTAAGGGATGGCCTGGCCCAAGCGGGCCTTCTCCGGACAAACCTTGATCGCGGATTGGCGGCGGTAACTAGCGTCGTGGCTGCGATTGCGTATGCTTACCTATTTTCTCGCGTAACGGAGGCGCACACCCATCGTGTCAGAGACTTTATTATGGGCGGTCGTGGATGCTTGAAATATGCGGAGGCTAAAGAGACTCTCGGCAAATACCAAAGGGGTACGAGCCTGCGAACATAGGGTTCGACTCGCACGCTTCGCAAAGGATCTCTCCCTTGTGAAGCACACTAGTCCGTTCGTCAGTATTTTTGGTCCGAAGCCTAGTGCTAGATTCTAATCTAGGATGGGGGGTCCCCCGACTATCTCGGTAAAGCGTTCCACCATTTGACCGCTTTTGAAAAAAGATTCGAACGCCTTGGCCGCGTTTTTAATGATCCTTTGAGATTCGGCGGGGCGGTTCAGGTAGTACTCACACTTTTCGGTAAGGTCCGCTAGGTCCCAGCGGACGGGGACGTAGGTTTCGTTGGGGATGAAAATGTTGGGCTCGGTCACCATATGGTCCATCGAGGGTTTGATGAGTAACGACCGGCAGACTACCGCTTCGTAATCGCGGAAACAGACCTCGCCCCAGCCAAAGGGGCTCACCACAACTTTTGAAAAGGAGAGATCGACGAGGTAGCGCTTAAACGTTAGACGCCGCTCACCCGAAATTCTACGTCCCGTAAGCGAACGCACTAGCTCGCGCGCGGATCTACGATGGTCCGTGTACCACTGACCCCTCCCGTCGTAGTTGCCCACCGAGAACCGAAGGTTGACGTCGAAGGGACGCAGGCGAAACGGCAAGCTGAATCTCCCCAGCTTGGCCATGCGGTGGTAGCGGCCGATCGCCGCTAAGTTCCAACCGAGTTTTATTTTATCGACGTAATTTGGGTCGAGCGGGGAATGGAAAGTCCATTCCTTAAGATCGTGCCCAAGCTGTTTGCTCAAAAAATCGGTAAAGATATACCCGCCCGCAAAGTCTTCCTGGTACCGATCGAGCGGCCGCAACAAAAAGGGTTTGATGAAATAGTCGACGAACGGAAGGGCGCCCCAGTGTGGACTACAAGTTTGATCGGTGTAGTCAAGCAGGGCAATTTTACCGGTTTGACCTTTGCGGATTTGCTTTAGCGCCGCACTCACTACTTCAGCGTTGTCCCGCCAAGGAAATAGGAGAAAAACGAAGTCATGGGGCTCGGCCGTGGCCTGGCGTACCACCTCGTCGCTGGTCGTCGCCACTTTAAACGTGAGGGTGAATCCGCGCGCCTTAAGGGCCCGCTGATTTTCCAGGAGGCTTATGGCCTGGTGGCCGCAGCCGGAGGCCAGTTGGGTTCCGCGTCCCACGAACAATACGGTTTTAGGTTTCACGGTGGGCAGAGGATAGCACCGCCGCCGCCGTTCGTCGTCGGTCCGCAATTGCTACCGGTGGAGCCATTGACCACCCTGGTCAACGGCGTTTTTTTCTCTCGACCCTGAATTTTTTGCCCCAGTTTGCCTGGCATGTCCCTTGCTCCACCGTTCGTTGACCCCGCGCTAGTTGGGCCACCGCGCTCCTGCTCCAGTCGTCGCTTTAAAAACCAAAAAATGGGGGAACTCGTATGTATTTCAAACCACTCACTTGGTTAGGTGGTATGGCGCTCGCCATCACGCCGACCCTAGCCAATGCACACTCTTTCGGTCTGCTACCGGATCTAGGAGTGATAGCTACCGACATCGCACCCATCGCGCCAAACCCGGACGAGGTCTACGTTAATTCCATCAGCTACGCGGGCAGCGGTTGCCCGGCGGGCACGGTGGCTAACGTACTGGCCGACGACGCTAAGGCCTTCACGTTGTTATTCGACTCTTACGTCGCAGAAGGAGGGCCGGGCATTCCCTTGAGCGCCGGTCGCAAGAACTGCCAGATCGCGGTGGACCTGCGGTTTCCCCAGGGATGGTCGTATACGATTGTCGATGTGGACTACCGCGGCTACGCCAAAGTCGATGCCGGCGCGTTGGGAACCCAGAAGACAACCTACTACTTCGCCGGACAAACTGGGTCGGCGTCGATGAAGACGGACTTCCCGGGTCCCTACGCCAAGGACTATCAAATCCGTAATTCCCTCGGCTTAGCCGCCGCGGTGTTCTCACCCTGCGGAGTGAATCGTGCGTTGAACTTAAACACTCAGGTGCGCGTGCAAACCTCGGGTAGCCAGCGGGCCCTCATGACGCTGGACTCGATCGATGGGCAGGTCACTCACCAGTACGGACTGCAGTGGCAGCTGTGTAATTAAACCACTCAATCCCTCGGGACATTTATTCTGGGTCGGTCGGCGGGTGCCGACCGACCCAGGCCGGGGTGGGGTCATTTCGAAACTTATGAAAACGCCATTTCCCCTTATCGCCGTCGTTTTGAGTTTCAACACTTTTTCCTATGGCGCCCGGGGAATCGGCGCGCCCAATGATAAAGTCACCATCACGAGCGTTTCGTA
>JAYUBV010000024.1:0-2784 GCA_043740655.1 Pseudomonadota bacterium
AAGGGGGGATCCTTACGGACAAAAATCGCGTCGAAGTCACCGAGCGTGCGCTTGTCGGCAGATTCACCGGTGGGTAGCTTGTCCTTAGCGAAGTTACCGAGGCGCTCGGCGGCGGCCCACACGTCGGCCCCCCGCTGCCACATTTTATCGGGACTGACCCACCAGCAATCAATTTTCTGCGCGATTGCCGCCCGTGCCATGGCGAGGGAGCTGTCGCCCTTAGGGTTTAGCTTTGCGATTGGATCGGCAATGAAAAGAAATTTCATCGCGCACTCGCTCCACCTTCATCACGCGGATCGAAGACCGCGATGAAATCGCCATCGGCGCCCCGTCCCACCGCCTCGACCTGCGCATGCCATGCAAACGGAGCCACCTTGTAGCCCTTCTCGCGCAATGCGCTCTTTACCGATTCGGGAAAACCATCCTCCAGATCGAGCCGGTCCGGTTTACCCTGGTGATGCAGCCTCGGCGTAAACAAAGCGCGCCGCACATCCTGCGGGTAAGTCACCGTGGAGTGGTAAATCACCTGGAACACGCTCGACAAAATACGCGATCCGCCCGCGCCACCTACCGCCAAGACCGGCAGATTGTCCTTGGCCAAGATCGTGGGGGTCATGGTCGACACTGGGCGTTTGCGCGGCTGGATCGAATTGTTTTCCGACCCGATGAGTCCATACGCATTCGGCAAGCCAGGTTTACTGCTGAAGTCGTCCATCTCGTTATTCAAGATGATGCCCGTACCGGGAACGCCGACTCCGGAACCAAAGCTGGTATTGATCGTGATCGTCGACGCCACCGCATTGCCAAGCCCGTCGATTCCCGACAGGTGAGCCGTGCCGTGGTCATCGGGCGGCAACGGTTTGTTGGCCGGCGTTTCACCTTTTCCCACGATGGTGGCGCGCACCTTGGCCGCAAACTCGCCGCGCAGTAAGGCCTGATACGCTTTGCCCACAAAATCCGAATCCCCGAAAACACCGCGTTCGAGGTAGGCCGCCTTCATCACGCGCGCCAATCGGTCCACGTTGTCCACCAACGGGCGTCCCGTCGATAAATCCATCGGCGCCAGCGTGTTCAGCATCGCCATCATCAACGTGCCACCCGCACTCGGCGGCGGTGCACTCACCACTTCGTAACCCTGCCATACGCCGCGAATCGGCCGGCGCTTAGCTGTGCGGTACTCGCTTAAGTCCTTAAGCTGCAAAACTCCGCCGCGATCGTTGGCGGCCTTAACGATCGCCCGGGCGACGGCGCCCTGATGAAACGCCTTTGGCCCTTGCTTGGCGATGGAGTGCAACGTAGCGGCGAGATCCTTCTGTACAAAGTCGTCCCCTTCCTTCAACCACTCGCCTTTATCGTTCTGGAAGAGTTTTTTAAGGTACGCGTCCGCCGCCAACTTTTCGACGTTGTGTTGAAGTGCGTTGGCGAACGACGGATACACTTTGAACCCTTTGGCCGCCAGTTCCGCCGCGGGTTGCACGATCTTTTCCCACGGCATCGAGCCGTGCGCTTTATGCACGTCGTACAGTCCGCGCACTAAGCCAGGCACCGCAACCGCCGCGCCGCCGTCGGTACTCTTATCGGGAATGACCTCCCCGCGGGCATCCAGGTACATATCGCGAGTGGCTTTCAACGGCGCCGTCTCGCGGAAGTCATAAAAATAGGTTGCCCCCTTGTGGGCACGGAATAGCAAAAAGCCGCCGCCGCCGATTCCACAGGAAAACGGACGCTCGACCGCCAGCGCAAAGGCAGTGGCTACCGCCGCGTCGATTAGATTGCCGCCCCGGGCCATGACCTCGATACCGATCCGGGAAGCGTGGCTGCCGCCCGACGCTATGGCCGACTTACGGCCGCGCGCCGTGCAGCAGGTGTTGTCCCGTTTCCACTTGGGAAAATCGAGGTGTCCTTCCGAGTAAAACGACGAGTTAAGGGAGTTCGGCGGGACCGAAGCGCTGGCTTCCGGGGCGGACGCGGTGGCGACCGATGCGCTGGGGGGGGCCGATTGACAGGACGACAACAAGAAAAGGGCACTTACAAAGAGCGTCAAAAATGATTTCATGGTGGGAACGTTAGCCAAAAGAGGAAACTTCGTCATGCCCCGGATTGCGTTCGTACAAATGACTTCAAGCGCTAACCTGGATGACAACCTGGTGTACATGGAAGCCCGGGTAAAAGAGGCCGCACAGGCCGGCGCGTACTTAGTGGCGTTTCCCGAGATGGCCTACTTTATCGGATCGCAGGCCGAAGCAATCCAGATCGTCGACCACTTCACACGCGTGTTCGAGCGCTTCTCCAAAATGGCGAGCAACTACGAGATTGCGCTGATACCCGGCACGTTGCGCGAGCCGGTGCCCGGATCGCCGGGCCGCTATTTCAACACCCTACCGGTTTTTTCCGTGCAGGGTGATCCGGTGGCGTGCTACCGCAAGCTGCACCTGTTTCGAGCTAGCCTGCCCGACCACGAATACTTCGAAGGAAAGTATTGTGAAGCGGGGGACGAGATCGTGACCACGGAGATTGCGGGGCTCGAAGTGGGGTTAAGCATTTGCTACGATCTCCGTTTTCCCGAGCTCTTCCGCGCCCTAAAAAAACGCCGCGCCGACGTGGTGGTGTTGCCTTCCGCCTTCACCGTCCCTACCGGCAAAGCCCACTGGGAAACCTTGGTGCGCGCCCGGGCGATCGAAAACCAATTCTTTATGGTCGCACCGGGGCAGGTAGGAACGACCGGCGATGGCAACACCACCACGTCGGCGCGGCGTTTTTTTAGGGCGCGGAAGAGCTCGGGAA
>JAYUBV010000025.1:0-2781 GCA_043740655.1 Pseudomonadota bacterium
TATCGGCTGGCTGCGCATCGTCGCAGCAAAAAGTAACCGGTTTGGACCGCGTCACGGAAAACCGCATAGAGATCGAGACCACGGATAAGCGCCTAGAGAAGGCGCAGGCAAAGCTTTCGGACTTTCAAAAGGACTTAAAAGATCTTCGCGGTACGTTCACCTCGGGTCACCAAGCGACCACGACCCAGGCTGCGTCGGAAAATCTGGAGCGTCTGTCGCTTAAAATCGATCAGGCTCAACTGGATTTACGCGAATTACGGTCGCAAAACCAAGCTTCGGCCCGTGATCTGGATCGTCGCCTGAACCAGGCGGCGGAAGAAAACACCAAAGTCCTTAACCAGTAATATTAGGAGTAACCCATGAAATCATTCACGTTTGGAAAAACGGTTGTACTAACGTCCCTGTTGTCGGTCGTCGCCTTTGGCGCGGAATCGACCCTCGAAACCAACGCCTCTGCGCGTCCGCACCTCGGGGTGCAGGTTGGCGCTAACTTTGAGACGGCGAGCACGCCGAGCGCAATCTCGTCGCGCACGCACACCGGCTACAGCGTCGGCGTCGTGGCAGACTTTCCGGTCGCCGGCGTCTTTTCGATTCAACCCGAGCTGAACTACACCCGTCGCGGGATTGAGCTCGCGAACATCGGTGGAGCCTCGGCCGGAGTTAATTACCACTCGATCGAATTGCCGGTGTTGGCTAAAGTTGCCTTCCTCGACGGCATTCGTCCTTACGTATTCGCTGGCCCGATGGGTGTGTGGAACGTATCGACCGAGCTAACCGGTTCGTTCAGCGGCGCAACGGGATCTTCCTCGTTCAATCCGAAAACGTTCGACATCGCGGCAGTGGCCGGCGTCGGCATTGAAATCGGTTCGTTGTTCGCCAATGCTCGCTACGTGTTGGGCTTGACCGACATCAACAGCAACTCGGCGGAATGGAAGTCTCGCGGATTTAAGCTGCTAGCCGGTCTTAAGTTCTAAGGCGCAGCACGTCGCAAGACGTGTATCTGACTATAGGAAAAGGGTCCTTCCGCAAGGGGGGCCCTTTTTATTTTGATACAATTACGGGAATGAAAAATACATTCCTGCTGGTCGGCTTATCCGTGTGGTGTTGGAGCTTTTCTGCCTTCGGGATGGCTGCACTCACGATCGAACGGAGCGAAGATAAAGAGTCACTTAAGGTGGAATGGTTTCCCCCGGTGCCCCAGCTAAAAGAAGTTTCGCGGGCCGACGGTAACTTTACCGAAGTGACCATGGAAGGCGTTCCCACCGTCGCCGCCCTCGGGGGCCCCAGCCTTCCGCGCTTGAGCCGGTACCTGGCGGTTCCTCCCGGGAAAAAGATCGTAATAGAAAACGTGGAGGCCGAATCGGACCTGCAATCCTGCGAATCGCCCGTGGCCTACGGTCTGCCTCGCCGTACCCACTGCCACCCAAAGCGCACGCCGGTTTTCCAGAGTCCCGATCTGTACGCCATGCCCGACATGGAAGTGGTGGAGCTTAGCCCCGTTACGATGGCGGGCGCGTTGCCGTTGGTCCGTCTGGATCTGAATCCGGTTCGGCGCGCGAGCGACGACGAGATCCTGGTCACCCGGCGCGTTCGCTTCGAGGTGCGTTACGTGCCGCTCGAAGCCACCGAAGACGGTTTCCGCGCCGCCTTTTTAAGTATGGAGGATCGCCGCTTCTTCACGTCGCTCGTGATGAACCCCGAACAGGTCCCCAGCGCGGATCGCGGAGATCGCCGGGTGGACCTAATCCTATCGCCAGCCAAGTACGCCAAGGGAATTGAGAGGCTCATCAAATTCAAAGAGGCCCACGGGCGAGAAGTTCGTTTGCGTATCGTCGAAAAGAGCTCCAACACCACCAAGGTAAAGGCTCTGATCGCCCGGGAGTACCAGTCCGCCCTGCCACCCCACCACACGCTCATCGTGGGCAGCATCGATGACGTGGCCAGCTTCAAGCGCGACGACTACTGGACGGATTATCCGTACACGCTACTCGACGCCGGGAATTTACCGGACCTGTCCATCGGACGTCTGCCGGTGCAGAACGAGGGGGAGCTGAATTCTATGGTGGACAAGATCATGGCGCGCGAAACCACGCCGCGCAATGACTCCTCCTTGCTAATTACCTCGGGCAAAGAGGTCAACTGGTGCCACGTGAATCTGAAGTACATGATGGACCAAATCTTCCCGAAGGGGCAGTTGCCGTTTGAGATCACCAAACTATACGCGTCCGAAGGGGCCGACACCGCGAAGGTCGTCGCCGCGTACAACTCCAATCCCAATCTCATCATCTACGATGGCCACGGCAATGCGAACGGCATGATGGAAATTCCCCTGCTGATGGAGCACCTGCCGAAGTTAAACAATAGCGTCAACCCGCTCGTCTTCGACATTGCCTGTTTGAATTCGTATTGGCCCAGCACCGGGGCGGCGACGCGCAATTTTGCGGATTCGATCGCGGTGCTGAAGAACACGGGGGCGGCGGGAATCATGGCGTCGAGTAGTTACTCCGGCGGACACGATCTCTTTAAGGCCATTTTCCGCGCCTCGGTTTACGACGAGCTAACGCCCGCGGACCCGTACCACAAGCTGCATGAAGTGGGAGATGCGATTCGTTACGGTAAGATTAAGTATCTGGAGGCCGGCGCGGGAGACGCGCAGGTTCTAACGGATAACGAGCTCTTCTTTTACCTGGGCGATCCGGCCTCTACGATTTGCGTGTAGAACATCGTAGAGGCCGGATCGCGCAGGTTCTAACGGATAACGAGCTCTTCTTTTACCTGGGC
>JAYUBV010000026.1:0-9101 GCA_043740655.1 Pseudomonadota bacterium
GCACGTCAGACTCGCCATTATCACCTGCCCCACTGCTTCGGTGGGACCGCCGGCACCCGTAGCCTCAGTGGATTCGGCAAGCTTCTGCGTGGCCAGCCACGCGCCGACATGCTTTACCTCGCTGGCTAGACCGAAGTCCTGCTTCAGGCAGCGCTTGCGATCGTTCGCAACATCTCCGGCTGCCGGTTTCGTCTGATCGATCACGCCGCTCGAAGAAACCGCTACCAGGTTATATTCGCTGTTCACGAGCGCGAATATGGGGGCTCCGCTGTCGCCTCCGCAGGCATCGTCCCCTTCCGGACCGCGAAACGTCCGAATCATGTCGGTGCCTTCAAATACCGCCGCCGGCTTTTTCTCCCCGTCCGCCATTAGATGTTTCTGCCGACGAGTGCCTGCCTCGTATTTCGCCCCGATGCCATAGCCGATGAGAAGTATCGGCGTGCCGGAAGGAATCTTGGCAAGGGACCATAAGGCGGGAAATTTGCGATCACCCGACGGGGCGGGCTCCGCCACGAGTTCCAGCACCGCCAGATCGCTGCGACGGATACCGGAACGCTTATCGAGAAAACCCGGCTCCACGTGCACCGCTTTTACCGCCACTTCCCCGGCCGGCGAGATTTTCTCGGACAGAGAGAAACGCAGGGAAAAAGCCGCCCGATCGGCAACACAATGAGCGGCGGTTAGCACTAGCCGCGGAGCGATTAGGGTGCCGGTACAAAGCGCATCACCGCCGCCTAGGTTCAAATAACCAACCAGAGAAACGAGCGCGCTGGCAACAGAGGGCATACTGCATTATGACAGTTTGCATGCGAAATTTAGCCGCGCGGCGGCGTTCCATAGGCATCACTCAAAAAGAACTGAACCGGTTAGGACTGTTCCTCTACCCGTACTGTCAGGACCTGGACGCAAGTCGGCGCTGACCAGGGCCGGCGTGGTTTGGCGCGTGGGGGCGTTGAGCGGCACGGCGATTCCTTTCCGTCTTCAACTTAAAGTTCGAATGCCCGAACTATCGCGGAGTCGGGCGGGGTGGGAGCGGCGATGCGCTCCACATTAATTCGAATTAAATTGACGAAAAATAGGACCGTTTTTTTCGAAGTTCGTTGCTTTGCTTGGAATCGGCTCCGTAACCGGTTTACAACGCCCAACGTTGACCGACCTTGAGGAAGATTTTCAAAGTTTAGTTTTGGGATTTAATCGTCGATTGGCGGCCACCTAAATCGATCGAAAAACTTCATGGTATTACCTCTTCATGAATATCCAATCTCTCCACGCAAAGGCGCTTCATCTTTCTCAAACGTACCGTGAATCGGAATCGCGGCTACTCGATGTGCTGATGAGTTTACAGAAAAATAATGGCTTTTTTCAGTTGGGGTACCTGAGTCTTTTCGTCTACTGCGTATCCGGACTTTCTTTAAGTGAAGCGCAGGCCTGCTATTTTTCCAAAGTGGCAAGGAAGTCAGAAGAAATTCCGGAGCTAAAAGCGGCGATTGAACAGGGCGTGATTTCGTTGAGCCAGGCCCGAAGAGTCGGGCCGGTTATCACTAAGGAGACGGCAATGGCCTGGATTGATAAGGCGGCACATCTACCGTAGCGGGAACTAGAGCGGGAGGTCTGTGCCGTAAATCCTAAGGCCATGCCGAAAGAGAAAATCAGAATTCTTTCGGGCGACCGCTCGGAGCTAAAAATCGGGATTTCAAATGAACTGGAAATGAAACTAAAGCGCGTCCGGCAAATCATCGGGCCGGATAAGAGTCTGGAACAGGTACTCAGTGAAATGGCGGACTTCTACTTAAAGCACAAAGATGCGGTGCAAAAAGCTAAGCGAGTGATGGCTAAAAAATCGAAGTCGACGAAGCGCTCGGTCACGACGCAGACCATTTCCCGGGCGACCTTAGGAAACCTCCCGGCCCATGTTCGCCACGAAGTAAATCAACGCGATGAAGGGCGGTGTCGAGCGCTACTTCCGGACAACTCGCTCTGCGCTTCGACCGCTTGGGTAGAGTGTCATCACGTAAAGCCGCGCTCACGCGGCGGGGCGGATATTCCTGATAATCTCGTGACGTTGTGTTCCTCGCACCACCGCCTGGCGCACCAGACTGGCCTACAGAATCTGCGGCTTTGACTCTCAACGTGTGCTCGCCCGCATCGCGCAACACACCCTTCGTTGGCCGCCAGGATCGCCCCCGGCGAATCCAGGCGAGCCAACCGGCTCGTGCGTCGGAGTTAGCCGGCGGAGCTACCGGGCCAGTGCACGCACGTTACCCTGCAAAGCTGCCCTTCCCCGCTTGAAGAGCCGTGGCATTAGCGAGCGGTCGGGCCGGATTAGTTCCCTCCCGGCCGGGCGCGCTACTAAAAAACGGGTTCGCGTTCGCGCCGACTTTAGAACCAGATCATCGGCGGGTTCTCGTCTTGGCAGGCGATCTCGGAATACTTTTCCATGAACTTGATCAGAGTCTGGATCACTTCGTAGGACTTGGTGTTGCGATCGAGTTCGCAGCCGTACTCTAGCCCTTCGCGATCGTCGTCCTTGAACGGGATCGAACGTTTTACCTCTACGACCAAACGCAGGTAGGAAGCGGGGGTGAAGTAAAAACGCAAAGCGACCTTGTCTTCCGGACGCAGCGGGTGCGACGGGCGCTCTTCCCGAAATTTGATACCGGAGAAGGAGATGTCCATCACCTCGACATGGTGCAGACCGGTCTTTTCGGCGAAGCTATATACGCCCAAGATCCGGTTGAAGAGAACGCGTTCGTACTCACGACGGCGTTCCTCGCTTTTGTTTTTGCGATAGTCGATCAAATCCACGATCTTTTGACCCGACTTATCCTTCGATTTTTTTCTATCCATGAATTTTCCGGTGGTGGCGTTCTGACTAAGAGTGTCGCCAGGAGTAATGTTGGAACTCATTAATTATAGACCCCGCCCGCAAAGGAAACAACGGATGGAGTTTATAAGGGTTTCGGCCCGCTTTTTTAAGTTAGGGAAGCCCGGAAAAAATCAAGGGTCTTAGTCAGCCCCTGCTCAAGTTGAACGCTCGGCGTCCAGCCTAGCTTCGACTGAATTTTGGTGATGTCAGGCCTTCGCTTCTTAGGATCGTCCTGCGGCAACGGCTCGTATACGATCCGACTACGGGAGCCGGCGAGTTTTTTCAGCTGCTCGGCAAACTGAAGCACGGTGACCTCGTTCGGATTGCCCAGGTTGAACGGGCCGGTCTCACTCGACGACAAAACCTTGACGAGGCCGCTAACTAAATCGTCCACGTAACAAAAACTGCGTGTCTGCGAGCCATCGCCGTACACGGTGAGCGGTTCGCCCTTCAACGCTTGCAGACAAAGGTTAGGCACTACGCGTCCATCCCCGGCGCGCATGCGCGGTCCGTAGGTATTGAAGATGCGCACCAACCGAATCGGCAGCTTATGCACGCGGTGGTAGGCCATCGCGATGGCCTCTAGGTAACGCTTCGCTTCGTCGTAACAGGAACGAGGCCCGATGGGGTTCACGTTGCCCCAGTAGCTCTCCACCTGCGGATGGACCAACGGATCGCCGTACACTTCCGACGTGCTCGCCAGCAGTACCGGGCAGTCTTTCTCGAGCCCGAGCTTCAACACGTTCTCGGTGCCGATGGAGCCGATGCGCAGCGTTTCGATAGGAAATTTGTAGTAATCCACCGGGCTAGCCGGGCTGGCCATGTGGAAGATACCGGCCAACGCACCGGGCACGGTAAACCCCGCCACGATGTCGGCATCTACGAACTGGAAATTTTTATTCGGCGACAGCGTCTTTAGATTCTCCCGTTGGCCCGTCATGAAGTTGTCGACGCAGACCACGGACGCTCCGTCCGCCAGCAACCGATCGCACAAGTGCGAGCCAATAAAACCAGCTCCGCCGGTAACTAAAAACCTACCCGTCATAGACTGTCGGGCCTTCCGATGCAGTAGTACGCAAAACCGTACCGGCGAGCGCTTTCGGGACTGAAGATATTACGACCATCGAAGATGACCGCCTCTTTCATCTGTTCCTTCAGCCCTTCGAAATCGGGCGAACGGAATTCGTTCCACTCGGTCAGCACCGCCAGCGCATCGACCCCTTTGGTGGCGTCGTACGCATTCTCGTGAACCTCGATCTTTGACTCGAACATCCGGCGCGCTTCGTGGTTAGCGACGGGATCGAAGGCCTTTACCTTACAACCCACTTCCAGCAGCTGCTGAATCAACGTGACCGACGGCGCTTCGCGCATGTCATCGGTCATGGGCTTAAAGCTTAAGCCCCAGATGGCGACGGTGCGCCCTTTCCAGTTGCCTTTGAAATGGCGATTCAGCTTCTCGAACGCCGTTTTCTTCTGTCGTTCGTTGATCCGGTGGACCGATTCAAACAGCGTCATCGGAATCTCTTGGCCCCGGCCGAGATCAATCAACGCCAGCACGTCCTTCGGGAAACAGCTGCCGCCGTAGCCACAGCCCGGGAACAAAAATTTATTGCCGATGCGCGAATCGGTAACGATGCCGCGACGGACTTCGTTAATGTCCGCCCCCACCTTTTCCGCGATAAGCCCCATCTCATTAATGAACGAAATTTTCAGGGCAAGGAAAGCGTTCGCCGCGTACTTAGCCAGCTCTGCCGACTGTGGCGACATCGTGATGATGGGGTTTCCCCCGCGAACGAACGGGGCGTACAGATCCTCCATGATCTCTTTCGCCTTGTCGGTACGTACGCCCAGGATTACGCGCTCGGGACGTAAAAAGTCGTTGATCGCGGTTCCTTCCTTGAGGAACTCGGGATTGGAGACCACGTCGAGCACCTTGGCGCAGTCCTTCAATCGCTCACGCACCGCGGCATTAGTGCCGACAGGAACCGTGCTCTTCATCACGACGATGGCGTCGTGCTTTAAGAACTGCTTGATCATGTCGGCGGCCTTGAAAACGTAGCTCAAGTTGGCGCGGCCGTCGCTTTCCGACGGCGTACCGACCGCGATGAAGATGACCGAGGCCGTTTTTAGCGAGGATTCGAAATCGGTGGAAAAGGTAAGACGACCCGCCTTGCTGTTGCGGGAGACCATTTCATCAAGGCCAGGTTCAAAGATCGGAATACGTCCCTGCTGCAGCGACGTAACCTTATCTTTATTAACGTCGAGACAAGTGACGTGGTTGCCGGAGTCCGAAAAACAGGCGCCGGCAACTAGGCCGACGTATCCAGTTCCCATGACGACAACGCGCATTGTGATTTCCTTGGAATAGGGACTAAGCGGTTATTTAAAGCCAATTTTCTCTGTTTGGAAAGGCTGAAAAACGCTAGACTTTCCATACGTAGTCAGCAAAAACCAGATACCCCATGCCCAACCACCAACCTGACACTGCCGCCCCCAAAAGAAACTTTTGGCCGTGGCTTAAGCTGGCCCTCGGTGCCGCCGTCGTCACCTACGTTTTGAAGTCGCGGCTCATCGATTTTCAATCGCTCAAAGAGGTCGCCTTCGCGCCGACCACCGCGATTATGTCGCTGACCTTTTTGCTGTTCTCCAACTTAGTCTGCTGCTTTCGCTGGTTTCTCCTCGCACGCGCCCAAGGGCTGCACGCCTCGTTCCGCGGCATGTTCGAGCTGACCATGATCGGCTCCTTCTTCAACCTGTTCATGCCGGGATCGGTCGGCGGGGATTTGATCAAGGGCTGGTACATCGCCAAGGAACAACCTAACGCGCGGACGCGCGCCGTTTTCACGGTTCTGTTTGATCGCGCGATCGGACTCTCGGTTTTCTTTTTCTTCGCCGCGGTAACGCTGCTCTTGTTCAACGATCTGCTGGTGGGCAAGCCAGCACTGCAAGCACTAGCGGCCCCCATTTGGGGTATCTCCGGGGCCTTAGCGATCGGAGCGGTCTTTTTCTTCTCCCCCCTGTGGGACGTTAAGCCGGTTCAGGAGATGCTCAATTTTTTCCGCAAGAAGGCCGTGCTGGCCAAGCTGATCGATGCGGCCGACCTGTACCGCGGTCAAATTCCGACGGTACTCATCGCCCTCGCACTCTCCTTCCTCTCGGTCACCGTGAATATTCTTTTTTACTACTGGATAGGGCAGCAGCTCGGAATCGAAGCCACGCTGAGCCAATTCTTCTTCCTGGTACCGGTCGGCGTTACGGCGTCCGCGGTGCCCGTGCTTCCTGGCGGCATCGGCGTTGCGCAGGTCGCGTTCTTCAAGCTATTCCAGTGGGTAGGCATCAATAACCCCGAAGGCGGCGCTACGCTTTGCACCATCAACCAGATTTATACCGTTCTGTTCGGCTGCTTCGGCTCAATCTTTTACTTCAAATACCGTCACAAGTTGCCGGCCAATCCGCAGGAAAATAGCACCGATGCCGTCGTCGAAAGCCATAGTCCTCTCGCGCGAACCATTCGGTGAGGCCGACCTTTACGTTCAGTTTCTGACGCGCGATTGGGGAATGCTGACCGTGATGGCCAAGTCGGGCCGCAAAAGCAAACGTCGTTACGTCGGCGGGCTCGACCTCTTCTGCCACGACGAAATTTTTATCAAGGGTCAGCCACGCGACGGCATTTACCTGCAAGAACTCACCGTTCTGAACTCCTTTACCGCGCTACGGGACAATCTGGATCGACTGCAGGTGGCGGGACGGGCCGTACAGTGGATTAAACGGCTGGCCAACATCAGTACGCCGCTACCGCACGTTTACAGCCTGCTCGGGCAGACGTTGTCGCTCATCGAAAAAGAAAGTAACGGCGCGCGGCTAGAGGTTCTGTTCTTCGTCTTCAAACTGAAGCTCGTGGACATGCTGGGTATCCGCCCCCAGGTAGACTCGTGCGCCAAGTGCCACGGGGGATTTGAGGGGGCGGTGAACTTCGATTTCTCGTCGGGCGGGGTGCTGTGTCGAGTTTGCGCACCGGTTTCTCGCGAAGAACACCGCCTGCTCGATGCCGACGATCGCACTACCCTATCGCGGGCTTTCGAGCTGCGGCTTACCGATTGGAATCAAACCAATTTTTCCGAAGGGCGCTCACTCTCGCTAAGCCGCCTCATCACGCAGTTCGCGTCTTTCCATACCCAGGTCCGTTTACCGGTTTAGCTATCGGCAAAGTAGGCTATATTTCGACTTCAATGGAAGTCGAACCCTCACGGAAAGGTGGCCTTAAAGACGGCCGATCGCGAAAAGAAAATGCGGTCACCCAGCCGTTGCTGGTGCATCGCGTTTTTAATAACGCCGCCGTAAGGAATCGATGTGTTAACTCGATGCGGCGTATCTAGCTGAGGCGATTGAGGATTTCGGGTTTTAAATTCTCGAAATTGACGATTTGTCCAAAAACGATTAACCATGTCGCACCGCGACACCTGGAACGTATGAAGAAATTAAATCGACTTTATTTATTGCTAGGATTTTGGGCGGCCTTAGCCGGCCATTTAGCTTCGGCCAGCGTCTGCCCCCGACTCCTGTTGGCCTTGCCGCAATTTGCGCAGTCCGCTGTGAGCTTCTGGGGGCAAACCAATCCCTATAAGGCCGGACTAGGCGCGGAAGCCCTCCCTTTCAAGTTTGGTTTCGATGCCGAGCTTTGGCACATTTACGACGTCGTGAATATCGTCTCTAAGGACGCCGCGAGCCTTACCAAACTGGACGCCCAGCTACGTCAGGCCGGTCCGTTCTACACCGCGCAAGAGTTAGTGAGCATGCTCGTACTTACGAACGCCACCCAGCTTTCCTCCTTCGTAAGGGCGACACCCGCCAACGGGAAGTACGTGCTCACCGACGTTACGGTGGCCGGACTCAAACGCTGGAAACACACCAACGCCGTGAAGAGCCAGTACGCCAGCATTCTGCAGCCCTTTGCGGACACTTCGCTAAAGGCCCGCCAAATTCCGGTCACGGCGGTTTTGGAAACCGATTCGGGCGCCCAGCACGATCAGGCCGTCGAACTCGTGATGGACGGCGCACTGGATAATCCCGCCGCCTTTAAGCAACTCATCGACTGGCTGTATACCGAAACGGAATTTCCCGAGACCCACTTTCACGTGAGTTTGCCGTTGGCGAATGTATCCCCCGAGCAGACCATTTACGCGGCCCGGGCCCTCGAAACCAAGATCCTGCTCGAGCTGATGCTGTCGGATCGCGACTTCAACGGCGAGACCTACCACCCGCACGATGACTCCTCATTTACGAAGAACGTCGCCGAAATTCGGCGGAACGAGATGCCCCAGGTAGAACGCGGCATAGTACGCGTGGAAAGTGAACGTTGGGGCGAGCCCGACGCCCACGACGTGGAGATTCGGGAGTGGATCGAAAAAGATCACGGCCTAGAGAACATGTACTTCTTGATGCAAATGGTGCGTTACTCGAACCACCTGCGGTCTAGTAGAGGATTTCAATCGACGCCCCTACGCGACACGATGCCTCCGAACCTTAACGGAGCCTTGCGGTATGCCGCATTCATGTTGAAGGACCGGCTTCCCGCCGCCAACGCGAACCTAGCCCCGGACCTCATCAAGTTGGCCGAAGAACTAGAGGCTGCGGGAAAGCTAACGGATCCGCTGCGCAAAAAGGTGCGCGATTACCTCTCCCAAAATGATGTCCTGAAATATTTGAGCCCGAACGTATTCATGAAAGAGGATGTGTTCTTCGCGCCGCCGGCCGTCCGCGCGAATACTCCGGCGGCACCGGTAGTGGAAGGCAGCGTCCCGCTGCCGGCGGCCTACCTGGTAGGCAACACGCGCATCAAGTTCAAGTACGCCGACGAGGATCAAAGCGTCGTTAGGATCCCCACGCGTCTAATGGAGCACGGATCCAACGCCGAATTCCTCGCCGACTTCAAACTCGATTTCCAAAAGCCATTCCGCTCCGGCAAGTACGCGGCCGTCGAAAATGAAAAGGTGGCTTTCTTTGATTGGGTCGAACCAAACCTAGTCGACCAAGCAAAGGTCTCCGAGGCGGCCCGGGAAGTGATGAAACAGGCCTTTAACCACTTCAAGGTGGAACGGGTCGTCGCCGCTTCCGACGGGCATTACGGCGAAGCGGCCCTCACGAAGCTCGGCTTTACCCTCATCCCGGGCATCGAGCACGGTAGCACCAAGCGTTGGGAACTGAAGCGGGCTGCGTTCCGGTAGCCTTCATTTCC
>JAYUBV010000027.1:0-2773 GCA_043740655.1 Pseudomonadota bacterium
TCGCTTTAATCTGGGCGCTTCCGCCTACACGAGACACTGAAATACCGACGTTAATCGCGGGGCGTACGCCCGAGTAGAACAAGTCGGTATCCAGGAAGATCTGTCCGTCGGTGATTGAAATCACGTTCGTCGGAATGTACGCCGAAACGTCACCCGCCTGGGTTTCGATGATCGGAAGCGCGGTCAATGAACCGCCGCCTTCTTCATCCGACAGCTTTGCTGCACGCTCTAGCAAACGGCTGTGAAGATAGAATACGTCGCCGGGGTAAGCTTCGCGGCCCGGCGGGCGGCGGAGCAACAGCGAGAGCTGGCGATACGCCTGCGCTTGCTTGGTCAAATCGTCGTACACGATGAGGGCGTGCTTGCCGCTGTCGCGGAAGTATTCACCCATCGTTACACCGGCGTAAGCGGAGATATACTGCAATGGCGCCGTTTCGGACGCGGTCGCGCAAACTACGGTCGTGTATTCCATCGCGCCGTGCTGGCGGAGCTTGTTCACTACCTGCGCTACCGTCGAAGCCTTCTGGCCGATGGCGACGTAGATGCAAAATACGTTTTGGCCCTTTTGGTTGATGATCGTATCGATCGCGATCGCCGTCTTACCGGTCTGCCGGTCGCCAATGATGAGTTCGCGCTGCCCGCGGCCAATCGGAATCATGCCGTCGATGGCCTTGATGCCCGTCTGCAGCGGTTCCTTTACAGACTGGCGCTTCACGATGCCCGGCGCTTTGATTTCAACGTTACGATAGTCCGTAGATTTGATGGGGCCCAAGCCGTCGATCGGCTGACCAAGCGAGTTCACCACGCGGCCGACCATTTCGGGGCCTACAGGAACCTGAAGAATCTTGCCAGTACGCTTTACAACATCGCCTTCTTTTACCTTCGTGACTTCACCGAAAATCGCAATACCGACTCGGTCCTGCTCAAGGTTGAGCACTACGCCGTAAATCTGGCCGGGGAACTCCACCATCTCGCCCGCCATCGCGTTGTCGAGACCGTATACGGTGGCCACACCGTCACCTACGGCAAGCACGGTTCCGGTCTCAGCGACCTGAACCTCTTTGTCGAATTCTTCAATCCGTTTGCGGATCAACTGGCTAATTTCGTCCGCGCGAATTTGCTGCATCATGAGTGGACTCCTCCGGAAAATTCTTCATTGAGCCTGGAAAGCCAACCGGCCATCGAGCCTTCGTAGGTCTTTCCCGCCGCCGTTACCGAAACTCCCGCAATGAGAGCCGGTTCTACGACGTAGTTGGCTTTTACCTTCTTGTTCAAAAGTTTTTCGAAGCGGGCTTCGACTTGCTTCTGGCGCGACGAATCCAGCGCCAACCCCGACGAAACGAAAATGGGAATAATGCCTTCGGATTGCAGCTTCAAATCCTCTAGCTGCTGCGCAATTCCCCCAACCCCTTCCAGTCGGCGTTTTTCACCCAGGATGATGAGAACCTGCATGGTGGCCTTGTCGGCTTTCACCTTAGTCAGGACATCTTTCAAAATCGTGGCTTTGTGCTCACGCGAGAGCATCGGCGAAACGAGCGTGCGTTTCAGCTCCGGGCTTTCGCTGAGCCAGCCGGCGAACTGCTTCAGCTCTTCGATGACAACGTCGAGGCTGTTCTTCGGGAGCCCTTCGTAGAAGGACTTCGCGTACACGGAAACGACGCGATTAAGCTTTGCCATTGGGCAGCCCTTCCATGAATTCCTGAGTCAGCTTGTTCTGATCCACTTCGTTGACATTGCCTTTGAGCGAATCGGAGGCCAGGCGAATGCAACGGAGGGAAATCTCTTTTTCCAGGTTCTGACGAGCGCGGGTCACTTCATTATCAACAATCAGTTTGGTTTCCTGACGGATGCGGACCGACTCTTTTTCCGCTGCCTTTAAAGTATCGTCGGTGTACTTCGCGAGAAAACTCTTCGCGCCGGATTGGGAACTCGCGATTTCAGCCCCTAAATTTCTGTGTTGCGCTTCCGCGGTTTGCAAAAGGGCACTCGCCACTTTGTGCTCGGCTTCGGCGGTCTTTACGGCCGTGCCGATCATTTCGTGGCGGCCATGAAAAATGGCCGCGATTGGCTTACGACCGGCGACCACAAGCACGCCGACTACGACGGTGAAATTGACGATGGGGGCGTAAAAAGACATTTCCATGGTTACGTCGTCGTCCTTTGCTCAGAATCATGGGCGGTGGCGCGCGACGAAGCTGCAGACACCACGACTTTGCGACCCAGCAAGCGCGTCGCGATCTGCGAGGCATAATCCTGAACCATCGGCGCGAGTTTGACTCTCGCTTCGCCCACCTCTTCGGCAATCTTCAAGCGTGCGGTTTCCATCTCGACGCCGGCTTCTTGGCGGGCTTTGGCGAGGATGGTGCGCTCTTGATCGGAAACCTTTTTCTTTTCTTCGTCGAGCCAGGCCGAGATCTTCTTCCGCTCTTCTTTCAAAGACTGGTCGATGATCGTCTGCAGCTCAGCCGCCCGTAGACGCGCTTTCTCGGAAAGCTTCACTAGATCACTGGTTCGGGAACGTCGCTTAGCTAGAAGTTTTAGGTAGGGCTTAAAGACCAGGCCATTCATAAGGCCATAGGCAGCCAGAAAAAGCCCCATTTGAACCACTATGGTGGAATCTGGAATTAAGACTGGTCCGTGATCCATGAACGCCCAAGTGACGACCCACCGCAAAACTGCCGACGGAAGGCCCTAAGTTTCTGACAATAACCAGAAAATGGTTGTAGTGGGGGTAGCATTGGTGGGTATGGGTGTCAAGAAAGCCAGCCTCGCC
>JAYUBV010000028.1:0-26188 GCA_043740655.1 Pseudomonadota bacterium
TTGGCGAAACACACCCACCGCCATCACGGGGAGACTGCAGCTTGAAGGTCGGAATCCACTCATTAGACGTTGTTACCCCCCTCGGTCGCATGACCGTGGAGCAGATTGCCCAAGCGCAGAGGGTGGCCCCGGCCGACCTGCTCGAGCAGATTGGGGTCTACGAGAAGCCCGTCCTGGAGCCGGGGCAAGAGATCTTCCCCTACGCCGCCCAGGTCGCCAAAAAGGTTATTGCCGCCGCCGGTATCTCCCCCAGGGAGATTGGGGTGGTGGTCTTTGCCTCGTGCGGAGTGAGCCAGCGCCAGATGTGGTCGCCCGCCGCCTGGGTACAAAACCAGGTGGGAGCGGTCGGCTCCTGCGCGTTCGACGTTCAGAACGGCTGCAACAGTGGCAACTTAGGTCTACAGATCGCAAGCTCCATCCTGAATCTGCACACCACCCAGGAGTACGGGCTGCTGGTGGTGGCCGATCAGCTTTCCGGCATCATCGATTACACGGACCCGGCGCAGAAGAAGTACTTCTGCTTTGCCGACGGCGCGACCGCCATTTTGATTTCGAAGACGAACTATAAATACGAGATTGGCGCCTTCTCCTCGATCACCAAAGGCGAGTACGGCAACAGCCTGCATCTGATGAAGGGTGAGGAAAAGGTTTGGGTTCGCGATGACGAGGATGAGGACAAGTTGCTGGCCGACGAGTACCACCTGGAGTACCCGCAACGGATTCGCCGCGTGCTGGAAAAGGAAGGGCTACAGACGTCCGACATCAATCACATCTTCATGAATCAAGCCGACCACAAATTACTCCGCCGACTCGCGGTGGCGTTGGGCGTTCCTGTCGACACCATCCACGCTAGCTACCGCCACTACGGCCACATCGGCGGCAGCGACATCTACCTGGGGCTGAAAACTCGCGAAAACGAAGGGCGGATCAAAAAGGGCGATCGCATGCTCCTTTCTTCCAGCGCGTTCGGATTCTCGTGGGGATCTTCTCTACTCACCAAAGTGAAAGATTAGACCGTTCTTATTTTTCGTGCGTCATTGTGAAATTTTTTTCACTGGTCGTAATGGCGACTTAGCCGGATCCTAAAGGCCAGGAGGTTTCTATGAAACCAGTCGCTATCGTAAGCCTATTGCTGTTCACTCAATCCATTTTCGCCGCGCAGGGTAACCCCTGGAGCTTCGTCTCCTGTAAGAGCACCGGCGCCGGTCCGGCGTTCACGATCGAGTTTCTCGGGCACCCGGTGCACGAACAGACGCTATCCGCCGTGTTCAAGGACGCGAACGGCAAAGAGCTTCAGGTGTGGAACAGTATCAACGGCATTGCCCGTCGCAGCTTCATCAAGATCAGCCAGGAGCAAAGACTGGGTCCCCACGAGCGCCTGCACACGAACGTGCTGGCCTACGGCACGCAGGTAGCGCCAAACGAACCGTTCGCGGCGAAGTACCAGCAATTCGTCGACCGCTATTCGGGATCGAACGTGGACATCGTCACGCATGATTTGGAGTGCGTCAGCCCGTTCTGAGTCCGCTCCCGCCAAAACGGCAACTCCATGCGTCGTGCCAGTAACAAAGCCTGGGCGTAATTGTGCACGCATTGTTCGTGTATTTCGCGCGGACAAACTGGAGGTAGTTGTGAAAAAATGGTTCTCTTTTTTAATTCCCGTTTTATTCGTGAGCGTGGCTCACGCCGAAGTGCCCACCCTGAAGCAGAAGGTGGAAGAACATCTTAAGAGCGTTAAGGCAATGGGCTACACCACGTCCGATGTTGCCTATGCCGACGTAGTGCACGCGTTTCCGTCGATTCCTCTCGTCCTAGTGCGCTTTCGCCAGTACCCCATTGGTTTCGTGCCGCCCACTCCGCTCAAGGTGAGCAACCTTTTCTACCTCGAGCACGACGTGCTAGCGCACGTATCCGACATAGAGAACCTGAAACATTTTTTCCGCGAAAAGCTGGCTCCGGTGCGTGGCGAAAGTGCGGCCGCCCAGACCGTCCGCGCCTGGATCTCGCTCGCCGAGGAGATTCAGACCGATGGATTTTTCAAGTTTACCGAGCCTTCGGTCGAAGTGGTGCTAAACGATCATTCGATCGTGGCGTCGGGGGGAGTGAAAGTGCTGCCGAACCATGGAGATCGAGGTGCGCTGAACTCGAAGCTCACCTTCCAGCGTAACGGAGCTTTGATCTCGATCGAACACACCGGCAAGCTACTTGCGGGCATCCGCCCGATCTGCCAGGCGACGAAGTTGCTCGATGCCGACGCTACGGTACGCCGGATGGCCGAACAGGATCTACTGACGCTTGGTTCTTCCGCAAAGGGGTACCTCGAGTTCATCCGTCCGCAACTCACCCCGGCGCTGCGGAGCGCGGCCGATCAGATCTGGAATCAAATTCTCGTCGAAGGTCGTTAAACCTGGGGCTCGCGGCTTCCGACTAAAGTCCAGTCGCTATAAGCTAGTCGCGATGTAAGATGGGGAAGGCTACTGGCCTGTAGCGACTAGCGACTGGATCAAGGAAAACATTCAGATTCGGTCGTAGTTACGGAACTCGCCAATGCGGTACGGGACGATCGATTCCCACAGCAGCGTGACGCGATCGCGCCATTCCTTTAGCGTCCACACGCGCGGGCGCAACGTGGGGTTTACACACTTAGCGTTGTCGAGCAGGCGGGTTTTCATCACCCGCGGATGGGAACCGGTGAACGGCTTCAAGCCCGCGTGACGGAAATAGCGTAGACCAGGATCGTCGAGCTTCGGGTCCTCACCCCACCAGATCGCCATGCCTTCGCGGCGCGCGAGGTTCGTCTCAACGCTCTGCACGTGCCCGTAGTGGAACACGCGCGCATTGGCGGAGATGACCTTTAAACGTTTGCCTGCAACGCGGAAACCCTGCGCGTCGCGGAACGACTCGATGCCGCGGCGGTTACGAATCACCCTCACTTCGCGGCGGTACCAGTTGCGCCCCGAGATGACGTAATCGTAGTTACCGTAGAAATGCAGCCAATCGAAGACCAGCCCCTCCACTTCGGGACGCTTGTCGGCGGCCGCAATGGCCGCCCGGATATTGGCGTAGTCGTTTTCGTGCAGCACCTCATCGGCCTGCAGGTACATACACCAGTCGCCCTCGCACCGGGCTAGGGCCTTATCCGTTTGATGCTTTAACTGGCTGCCGCCGGATTGATGCTTGGTTTCCCAACTAGTGTGAAAGACCTTCAGCTTACCGGGAAACTCCAGAGACAACGTTTCGAGTTTCGCTTCGGTATCGTCGACAGAGTCGCCGAGGCCTAAGACAAACTCGTCGACCAGGGGCAGAGCCGAGCGGAGCGATTGCAAAAAAGGGTAGTTCATGCGAACCCCGTTTCTCAGAATCGAAAATCCGCTAAGTTGCATGCTGGACCCCCTGCCACGGGATTGCTTCGTCCGCCTGGCGTCTGCCCGGCTCCTCATCGTCGTTGCGAGGAGTGAAACGACGAAGCAATCCCGTCGAAAACCGCTAGACATTGAACCGAAACGTTATCACATCGCCCGACTGCACTTTGTATTCTTTGCCCTCTTGGCGCATCAGGCCAGCTTCGCGAATTTTGGCCTCGCTGCCGAGCTTAAAGAGGTCATCGGCCTTGTAAGTTTCCGCGCAGATAAAGCCGCGCTCGAAGTCGGTGTGAATCACACCGGCCGCCACGGGCGCCGTGGCATCTTTCGGAATCGTCCAGGCGCGGGCTTCCTTCACACCGGCGGTATAATACGTCGACAGCCCCAACAGCTCGAACGTGGAGTGGATGAAGCGGTTCAGTCCCGGCTCATCTAGTCCCATCTCTTTCAAGAAGTCGCCCCGATCGGCTTCGGGCAGCTGAGCAATTTCGGATTCCATGCCACCGTCGATGGCCAGGAACTTTGCGCCTTCTTCCGCGGCAATCTTCTTCACGATGTCGATGTAAGACTGTTCGTCCGGTTTGGAGCTGGTATTGGCTACGTAAAGCACGGGCTTCATCGTAAGCAGGAACAACGGCTTCAACAGGTCCTTGTCTTGCTGATCTAAAGGCAACGTGCGGGCCGGTTTGCCGGCATCCATGTGTGGCTTCAACTGTTCCAAAATCTCCTGCATCTTACGGGCTTCTTTGTCGCCGGCCTTGGCCGCACGACGATCGCGATCAAGGCGCTTGTCCATCGCCTCCATGTCCGCCAGCACCAGCTCGGTGTTCACGACTTCCATGTCGCTCGCCGGATCCACCTTGCCACTTACGTGCACGATGTCGTCGTTTACGAAGCAGCGCACGAGGTGGACGATCGCGTCCACTTCACGGATGTGTTGCAGGAACTTATTTCCCAAACCTTCGCCTTTGCTGGCGCCCTTTACGATGCCCGCGATGTCCACGATTTGCGTATTCGCGTAGACCGTCTTCTGCGCCTTGATGATCTCGGCGATTTTCTCGAGTCGCTTGTCCGGCACGTTCACGATAGAGACGTTCGGTTCGATCGTGCAGAACGGATAGTTGGCCGCGTCGGCCTTGGCCGATCCCAGCGTATTGAACAGTGTCGACTTACCGACGTTCGGGAGACCTACGATTCCGCACTTCATGCTCATGGCTTAACTTCTTTCTCTTTGGTGGAATTAAAAGTGCTCATCGCCTTTTCCATTCCTAAATCCATCATGGCGATCGCGGCGTCTGCCGCATCCTTCGCCAATTTTTCAAACTGCTCTTTCTGCGAAGAGCCGATCTTGCCGAGCACGTGCCCGGTAACCGATCCACTCTCGTCCCGACCAATGCCTAAGCGAATGCGAGGGAACCCCTCGCCGCCCAGATGCTGAATAATTGATTTTAAACCGTTGTGCCCACCGGAGCCGCCCTTGGGACGGATACGGAGTGCGCCAGCCGGCAAATCGAGATCGTCGCTGATAACCAGAATTCGTTCAGGCTGCCACTTGTAGAAACGGGCGGCCGGTCCAACCGACTCGCCCGATAAGTTCATGAAGGTAAGAGGCTTCATCAGGGCAAGCTTTTCGCCGTTGTAATCCACCACGGCGATCTTGCTCTGAAAGGTCTCTTTGAATTTGGCATTCAAGCGGCGGCCAAGCTCGTCCACCACCCAAAATCCCAGGTTGTGAAACGTTTTGTCGTACTTGGAGCCTGGATTTCCCAAGCCAACGATGGCCGACAGGGGATATCCAGACATGGCCAATTACTTCTTCGCGTCTTTTTTGTCGTCGGCCTTCGCACCGGCAACGGCACCCTCTTCGCCCTCGACCTTTTTGGCCGTGATGACTTCGGGTTCCGCAGCGGCGGTAAGGGACGGAGTCGCGTCTTCTTCCTTCGCTGGAGGCACGCAGGCCACCAGCGTAGGATCACCCTGCGACGTTTTTTCGACGCCTTCCGGAAGAGTGACTTCCGACAAATGGATCGAACGGCCGATGACCAAGGTCGTCACGTCGACATCGATGCTCTTCGGAATCTTATTCGGAAACGCGAACACTTCGATTGAACGTTCGATAATGTTCAGTACGCCGCCTTCGCCCACCCCGATAGACTTACCGGTGAAGTTGATCGTAACGGTGACGCGAGTCTTCTTGTTGATATCGATTTCGAGAAGATCGACGTGCACTAGACGACGGCTGAGCGGGTCCACTTGCCAGTCTTTGATCAGAATGTTCTTACCCTTAAGGGCGCCATCTTCGATCGAGTACACCCGGTTCTGGGCGTCTTTGTTCAAAAGGTTGCGGGTGACGGTGACGGGATCAACGACGACGGCTTGGCTCTTGCCCATGCCATACAATACCGCCGGGATCTTGCCCGCTTTGCGGATTTTGCGGTTAACGCCTTTGCCGGTCTGCTGACGCGGCTCTACCCATAACGTGTGCTGTTCCATTGTCTCTACCTTCTACTGTCTAAAGCGGTCTTTAAAAAGCCGACCGCCCATATCATTGAAGCCCCAGCCGAACTTCGGCCAGTTTTCATTTTCCAAAAACTCAGTCGAATAGAGTGCTCACCGATTCGTGCATGTGAATGCGGCGAATCGCTTCGGCCAGCACCGAGGCTACCGAAAGACACTTCACTTTCGAAACTTTCGACATCTCATCCGACAACGGGATGGTGTCCGTACAAATCACTTCTTTCAGCTTGCTGTCGCGAATGCGCTCAACCGCCGCCCCGGAGAACACGCCGTGCGAACAAGCGGCGCTAACCGAAAGGGCGCCGCGATCCAGGACAATCTGAGTCGCCTGCAAGAGCGTTCCCGCCGTATCAATCATATCGTCGACGATAATGGCCTGTTTGCCATGCACGTCGCCGATGAGGTTCATCGCCTGCGCTTCGTTAGCCCGTAGGCGGCGCTTGTCGATGATGGCTAGACTACATTCCAACCGTTTGGCGTAAGCGCGGGCGCGCTCCACACCGCCGGCATCCGGGGAGACCACCACCAGCTTGCTCTGGTCGTAGGTCGACTTGATGTGGTTCAAAAGAACCGGCTTAGCGTACAGATGGTCGAACGGAATATTAAAAAAGCCCTGAATCTGTCCGGCGTGAAGATCCATGGAGACCACGCGGTCGACGCCGGCGGCGGTCAGCAGGTCGGCAACGAGTTTGGCCGTGATCGGCACGCGGGACTGGACCTTGCGGTCCTGACGGCCGTAGCCGTAATACGGGATGATCGCCGTGATCGACTTGGCCGACGATCGCTTCAAGGCGTCGGTCATGATCAGCATTTCCATCAACGAATCGTTCACCGGATGGCAGGTCGACTGGACAATGTAAGTATTGGAACCACGAACACTTTCTTGAATCTCTACGAAGATTTCGCCGTCCGAGAAACGACGGATTTCCGCTTTGCGAAGCTCAGTGCCCAGCTCATTAGCCATGCGCCTCGCCAGGACCGTATTGGAGGTCCCAGAGAAAATTTTGAATTCTTCGGGGGAAACCATAAGCGCCGGATACTAGAGAAAAAAGCGAATAGATTCAAGGGATAAGAGGTTATGGAATCTGTCGGGTGGAAAAGCTAGAACCCTCAACAATTTCCAAGGGATCCCTATTTATCGCCCGCGACGGCGCGTGGGGGATTGCCGAAGCGTTCGATTGATCCACCCTCGAGCGAATCGCGAGCCATCTTCTGAACCAGCTTGCGCGCCGGAAGATTAGACGGCCAGTAGAGAGGAAATTTGAATTTTCCGCGCAGGCGGCCCGGCTCCGCGCTAAAAGGAGTGGAGAGTCCTCCGTCAACTTCGGCTTCCATGAAACGCACGCTGAACTTTAGCCGCTCGCCGTTACGTTTCACTTCCAAAACTTGGATTCCGCCCTTGGGCTCCAGCGATATCAGGCCTTCGTTGGCAAAGTACGTCGACTTCAGCTTTTCCTCGTCGGTGCGTTCCGACGGCGTATTGGGCGGGGAAAATAGCATGAACGCCATCTCTTTACGGTTCTTGTCTCTCGGGTTGGGCACCACGAACGGATAGGTTTTTTTCCCCACCGGCGTTTCGAGCGACAGGATCGTCATCGCGCCGAACTGCGGAATCTGTCCCGCGAGCTTGCTGCGGTTCACGCCGAGCGCTAGCTGAATCACGACCTGCTTTTCGATTCCTTTTTTCAGCCGCTGGGGAAGATCGATCCCGTCGAACACGAGCCCCATGCCGTAGATGCCGGTCTCTTTGCCAAGCTTCACTTGCTGCGACGACTGCCCCAGGGTGTAGCCGATAACCCCCGAACCGGGATTTTCCTCGGTGCCGAAGAGCTCGGTCAGCTTAACATTCACCTTGTCGGTGGCACTGGGCTTTGCGGCGTCCAGCACTCCGAGCGCCGGTGCGGCGGCCACCGCGGGTTTCTCCCCCTTCTCGGTCTTCTCCGCTTTTTTCCCGTTTACGGATGGCGGCGCCTCGTTCGGCGGCCCTTCATCCTCGGCGGATAACTTCAAACCGAGCGCCAGGGTGAAAACAAGCACGAGGCCGAAGGGGTAACGCAGGAGTGAGGTCATCCGACTATTTTCCCACGGCTAGCGTCGCAAGGTTGACTCGGTGAGTCGAGACGTAAGAAGCAATTACAACGTTAGGCCCTAACTAACGGGAACGCCGGTCTTAAAAGGGGGTTGGCCCCTTTTAAGACTGTTTTAAGGCTGGATCGCGGTCCAGATCTTTTCGAAATCAGCGGAGGTGACCTCGGTGTACCAGAGAGATTTTTTGCCGGCGCGGTGGATGGCTACCGTGGTGCCGACGTCATTACAGAATCCTAAGCAGCCGGTTTTGGTGACCCATACGTCGGTGTGCAGACCGGTTTCCTTCACCTTCGCTTTGAGGTTCTGAAAAAATTCCATGCCGCCGACTTTGATACAGCAGGCTTTGGGGGCCGGCTTCTCGTTCACGCAGACGTTCACATGAACTTTGCAGTCGTACTCGGTGATTTCCTTCACGGCCTAACCTCAAATCCTCTCGAGCTTGCTCTTCTCGAACAGAATATCCAGGTACTTACTGGACAACTTCTCGGCCAGGTTGTTGGCTTTGAGCCGCTCGTTCAGGTTATTCCAGTCAACGAGGTCCAGCTCCTGATCCTGGTTGTTACAGGAGAAGACGAAGTACTCTTTGCCGGTCTTAGGATCCACGTGGCGCTGCAAGCACTGCGCGCACACTTCCTTCATCATGCATTGCATTGGGGAGTTGATGGAACCGATGCCGACGTGCTTGGGATTTAAGAACGGTTTCAAAACGCCGTGCCGGGCCTGGGCCACTGCCGCCATCATGCGATCGGAACCAATGCAGATGATGCGGTCAATTTTCTGGAACGGAAATTTCGGTCGGCCGCCGGATAGTTCCCCCTTTGCGTAGGCCGTCATCGCCATCAGAATGTTGCCGACAAAGCTGATGTCGTCGGGACGGCGCGCGGGAATCGGATCGCCGCTATCGACAGCCCAGATCACCTGATCCGTCACCGCTTCGATCTTCTCCGGGTAGAAGAGGTCGGCCGTGCGTCGGTAACCGGCAAAGTAAACGACCTTGCTCCCGTTCTTCCGAAGCGCCTCTCCGATCGAAAGCAAAACCGCGTTGCCCAAGCCGCCGCCGACGAGCAGCACCGTCTCTTTGCCCGGGGTTTCGCTAGGCGTGCCCGTGGGGCCCATCACCACCACCGGATCGCCGGGTTTAAGTGCCGCGACCAAGCGCGAGCTGCCGCCCATTTCGAGCACGATCATGCTGAGCAAGTCTTTGTCCTTCTCAACGTACGCGCCGGTAAGCGCCAAGCCTTCCATCTGAAGCTTTGCGCCATCCACCGTAGGTGAAAACGTTTCGTAGTTCTGCAGGCGGTAGAACTGGCCGGGCTCGAACTTATTGGCCACGTAATGACCCTTCACGATCACTTCCACGATCGTCGGCGTAAGGCGATTTACCCGGACGACCTTGGGCACCAGTTTCGAATCAAGATTGGCGACGAGGTCTTCGTACTTCTTACCGGGAACCTTATTTGCTTCCGCGTTGCCTATCTCGGTGAGGAACAATTTGCGAACCTCTTCGAAGCCGTGCTTAGCCGAGGCCATCGCCTTCACCACGTTCCCCGCGTAATCGGGATGGTTGTCGCCGTAATAGCTGACGACCTTGCCCTCTTTCTCGTAGGAAAGAAAAAAACCTTTTTCGCCGGGCTTCGTCATTACCAGCTTGGGAGCGCCGTTCTTGCCGATCTCCACGCGGTGACTCTGGAAAAAATTTTTCTTAGCGTCGAACTTAAAGGTTCCGGGGAATTCGCGTTCGTAAATCGTATTGGGGCTAGTGCCCGCCGCCACCATGACGGACTTAGCCGGCAGCGTAATTTCTTGGCCGTTGCCGCGCTTAAAGCGCATGCTCTCTACCGCTCCATACTGATCGCGATTGGCTTCGAGCGGCGTCATGTTCTCGATGAAGTAGATGCCCTCTTCGAGCGCCTTGGCCACCTCCTCGTGGTTCAGCCGGTACGCCGGAGAATCGATGAGGCGTTTGCGGTACGCCAGTGTGACCCCGCCCCAGCGGCGGACGAGCTGAATGAGGTTTGGCTTACGACGTTCTTTCTCGGCGAGGCGACGTTCTTCGCGTACCGCACGGCCGTGATCCAAGAAGGTGACCATAGTCTCCTTCTCTTCCGGGCCGCACATCTCCCAAAATTTTTCCTCGCCGAATTCACGCGCCAGTGTCTCGAAACGATCCAACGCTTTTTCGACCTGGCCCGGATAGTAAGCCAATAGCTCGGTGGCGGTATCGACCGCGGTGAGACCGCCGCCGATCACGATGGCCGGTAGCTTCACCTGCAGGTTCGCCATCGACGATTTCTTAAACGCACCGGTAAGCTGCAGGCCCATCAGAAAATCGGAGGCCTTGCGGATCCCGCGAATTAAATTGTTCTTCAGATCGATGATTGTCGGTTTGCCAGCCCCCGTGGCGATCGCCACGTGCTGGAAGCCCAGCGCCCAGGCGTCGTCCAAGTTGAGGGTGCCGCCGAAGCGCACGCCACCGTAGAACTTCAAGTTCGGTCGGCGTAACAGGCTCAAGTAGATCACGTTCAAAAAGTTTTTGTCCCAACGCACGGTGATGCCGTACTCGGATACGCCGCCGAAGCCGGTGAGGATTCGCTCGTCGAGCTCTTTCTTAAGCTCGGAGAAGTTGCCAATCGGTTTCGGGAACGGTTTGCCTTTACCGGTGAGAAACGGATCGATTGGCTCCAGTTTCAACGCATCGATACCGACCACGCCGAAACCTTCGTTCGCCAAGTAGTGCGCCAGCGTGTAGCCCGCAGGGCCCAGGCCCACGACCATCACGTCGACGCCGTTGTACGGCAATGCAAACGGGCGGCGCCGGCTCAGCGGATTAAACCTCGTCAGCAAGCTGTAGATCTCAAAACCGTAAGGCATGTTGAGCACATCGGTCAGCACCGCCGTCTCGTTTTGAGGAATGTTCACGGGCTCTTGCTTTTGGAAGATGCAGCCCTTCATGCAGTCGTTGCAAATGCGGTGTCCGGTGCCGGGGCACATCGGATTGTCCAGCATGACCATCGCGAGCGAAGCGATGACGTCTCCCTGTTTGCGCAGCCACTGCATTTCGGAAATTTTTTCGTCGAGCGGGCAGCCGGTCAGCGGGATTCCGAGCGGGTTCTTCTTGTACTCGGCAGGCCTGGGCTTTCCGTCTGGCCCAGCCTTGCCATCGGCTTTCTCTTTAAACCCGTGCGCGCACGAGTCCTTCTCGCGCTGGTGGCAGTAAATGCAGTAGTCGATTTCACGAAGAATCTGCTTCGGAGTCATGCGGTTGTCGGTCAGCTTGAAACCGTCGCGGAACCGCAAATCGTGATCTGGACCCTGTTTCTTTTCAGGGAGTTGCGCGTCCGGAGCTTCCAGCACCACCAGATTTTCGAAATCGAGCTTCGCGGGCCGGATGAACGACACCCAGGCCGAAATCTTCTTACGGCGGGTTTTGTCGATGTAAGTCTGTACGCACCACTCTTCGAGGGTGGAGAGCGCCAAAGAGATTCTTTCCGCAACCGATCCCGCGGGGAAATGGGAGCAAAGGTTCTGAACCCGCACCTGTTCGTTCGGGTCGAGCTGGGTCTTCAGCTTTTTTTCGGCGTTGGCTAAAAACAGAGTGATCTCGGAAAAGGCCAGCTCGGGGTCCCCGCCCTTGGGTGGCTCGTTGGCCAAAATCCGGTTCACCGTCTCTTCGAGCTTTTGGTAAGCCTCCGCATCGCACGGCGCTTCGGTAAAACGCTTGAAAACGCGGATATTGAGAAACTCTTTTTTAAATTTAAAGATCGGCTCGGAGTCTAGGGTGGCCTGCCGCAGCCGCGTAGCGTGGTTGGATACCTGGAACAGCTTGGCCACGAAATCGCCGAGCACCTTGGCGACGTCGATCAGCAGCTCGGACTCTTGCGGCGGCGTGCGATCGAACGGCGCGTTGTAAAAACGATCCTGTAGTCCTTTATTGGCGGTTTCCGCGTACTTCCAAAACTCTTCGTTTAGGTCCCGCAGACGTGCCGGGGCATAGAGATCCGAGAAGTGAAAGCCCGAAACGCCAAGCGGAATGCCCTTGAGATCGTTGGACAACGAAGAGGTGCCTTGGGATGACATCGATGAATCCTTTAAAGAAAAGGGAGGCGATCGTCTAGCTTTTCATCTTCTTGGAGACATCTTTCATGGTGTGGCTGGCCTTTTTCATCACATCGGCCAGCTTTTCCACGCCCTTGGAGGCTAGTTCGGCACCTTTGGCGGCTACGTCGACCCCGGTGGAGGTCGCATCGAGCCCTTTTCGCAGGGTTTCCTTATTGGCGACCTTGGCGGCCTTTTCGATCACGGTCTTACCGGCCGAAACACCGGTTTTGAGGGCGCCCCGAGCCACGCCCGCGGCGGCGGCGACGTCCTTGCCCACCTGCCCCGCCTTCTTTCCCAAATCCTGTGCGCCCTTGATGATGTTCTGAAACTTTTCTTTGTTGCTCATAATTTCCTCAAAACTCAGCCCTGAATGGCGCCAACTCCGGCGCCGGCGGGACGGATGATGTCCAATAGTTGTTGAAAACCCTTCATAACTCGCTTCACGACTTCCTGCGATTTCGCCTGGCTGGGCGCGCGCCCTTTTTCCGACGAAACGATGGTGACCGTCTTCTTCACCTTACCCTCGTTGTCGTAATCGATCCGAATCAGTCCCACGCCCTTTTCCTCGATGAGGATGGGCTTGCCATTGTCGCCGTAACGAAATTGAATGTTGCGGCTCTCCGCGTTGGTCATCTCCGTGATACGACCGTACTTGTCGTACTTAAGGGCCACGTTCTCGTTCCGACTATTCGACGCCTTCACGAGGTTGCCCACGTCGTCATATTCGTAACTGGACGTGACACCGCCCTGCTTCACTTTGCTGACCTTTTTCCAACGACCATCGTATTCCAAATACAACTCTTCCTTCGGGCCGACTTTTTCCACGAGCATGCCGGATTCGTTGTACTTAAAGTTGGTGGTTTCGCCATTTTTGGTGATCTGCAACGGCTTCCCACAGCAAGGGTTATAGATCGTTACCGTCGTGGTTCCATTTTCCCGATGTTCATTTTTGTACAGGTATTTGGTCCCGTCCGCCTTCGCCTTCAGCGTATAGTCGTCGAAGGTTTCCGTCGCGCCGGCTTTAGTTTTGCGGACCACCTTAGTAGAGAAGTTATTCTCGGGATCGCTGCCTTTCCCGTAGACATAGCTCGACTCGCTGCCGTCTTTGTCCCGGTGGTAAACCGCCAGGCCGTTGTCGTCGTACCGCAGCTCGCGGAACGCTTTGTTCCCCGCTAGCACTTCACCGGGATATTCAATTTTTGTGAGCAGGTGAGGGAACTTTTTATTCTCGTACCGGAAAAAGAAAGTTTGGGTGTTAGAGTCGATGACCTGAATCAGATTTCCCGAGCCATCGTACGTGTAGCGCGCTTTGATACTGCGATTGTCCGTCACTTCGATGATGCGGTCGGCGCGCCACGTGAACTTAAGGCTCATCGCGCGATCGGCATCGCTGATTTCCGACAGCTTACCTTTCGATCCTTTGTCATATTTGAAATCGAGGAAGAATCCGGTGCGATCGGCTTGCCGGATCATGCGTCCCTGAGGGTCGAAGGTTTGGGTCACGCCGTCCTTCTCGCGAACCCATTGGTTATTTTTAAACTCTAGCGTCTGGTAGCCATATTCCGACGACACCAGAGTTTGCCCCTTGGGGACCGGCGCGGTCAGATTGAACTTCACCGCAAGCTCGTTGCGAAATTGCGGATCCGATTTCAGCCGCATCACCATTTTTTCGGGGAGTGCCAGTTTGCGATTTTCTTCCGGAGTCATTTTGCGACTCAACGAACGCTCAAAATATGCCTGACGAACGGCTTCGAAGTAAGCCGCCTTCATCTTCGGATCTTCGGTTATCGGCTTGAACAGAACGGTGTTTCCACTCTGCCCATCGCGTAGGATCACGTGTTGCTGCGGAGTCACGATCAAGGTCGATTCAAACGGCGAGGTCCAGCCCCAACCGAAGGCGCCATTCCAGCCCGTGGTTTCGTTAAGCGCGGTTAACGTGTTGTACGTGCGCACCAGCTCCAGCGGGATCACCCGGCCGGGAATGCTGAAGTCGACGTAAATCAAAGTCGCACTGCCGTTAAGCCGGTTCACGGCTACGCCAAAACTCGGCGAGGAGAGGAGGAGGAAGAGGAACGCCAAGGCGCGTCGAAATGTCAGGGGGGTCATTTCCAAATTATACCGGAATTACTCGGTTTTTTTCTGAGGGTTGGAGGATGGTACCCTAACAAATATGACGGCGTTCCTTCCGCAGGTTTTTGTCCTCGCGGCGCTCATCTCTCCGTTCGCGTCCGGCACCACCCCGAAGGTCGAATGTGGCTTAGAAAACCTAACCGCCCAGCGGGGTTACGAAAAACAGGACCGTGGTGACGCAGCGGCCTATGCCCGCTATTTCGCCGGGATGGAAAAGACGAGCATGCCCAAGATGGCACTGGGGACCGCCTACCTTCCTGTCGACGGCGTCGTCCTCGACATGGGCAGCGGCTCCGGGCGTAGCTCGTTCGACTTTGCGAACCTCTATCCGCGGATGACCGTCATTGGAATCGATAACAACCCCAAGACCGTGGCGTTGGCCCGGAAGCAATACGTGCGGCCCAACTTAAGTTTTCGCGAAGGCGACGTGGCCGGCGCCCTATTCCCGCCGCAGTCGGTGGACGGCATCTTTAACTCCTCCACGAACCATCACGTGACCACGTTGGTAATCCTTGAACTCGTAAACGAAGATGGACTGGCCTCCGGTCCCGTGGAGAAACTCTCCACCGCCGCCCTTTTCGAAACTCGCTTCGTTAAGGATTTCAAAAGTAGCGTCCACCGCACCGGCGGCGTGCCATTCAAAAAGCTCCCCCCCGTCCGTCCCGGGTTTTCACGGTTCGAAGTGGACCTGCGAACCGCGCACGAATTCGTATTGCACAAGGACTACCGAACTGAAGAATCGCAATGGAAGGCCGAGGTACAAGAGGAATACACGTACCTAGATCAAAAAGGGTTCGAAGCCGAGCACGAGAACGCGGCAGCCGAGATCCCAAGAAGAGTTACCAGCAGGAGTAAACGGCGCAAGGGCGGCTCCTATACTTTAACCTGGACGATTTTCCAGATGGTGAAACCACCGATCGCTTGCAGCGACATCATGATGGTGAGCAGCACCCAGCCCGGGATGGTAGAGAACATGGGGCCGATACGTTCGGGCTCAATCGCGTAAAGGATGGCGCCCAATACGAACGGCATGAAGACCACGATCACGCCCTGCATAACGCCCTGGGCGGTCATCGCGGCGATCTTGCCCTCAATCTTAATGCGTTCGCGAATCGTGTAAGCAATCGTCTCGAAGGTTTCGGCCAAATTACCGCCGGTTTCTTTGAGGATGTTCACACTGGTGGTGAACATTTCGATGTCGTCGTGCGGCATGCGCACGGCCAGATTGCTCAGCGCTTCTTCGAGCGTCGTACCGATTTTATTCTGGGAGAGCACCAGAATGAACTCTTGGGAGAGCGGATTGGCCAGCTCATCCGAGCACAGCTGCAACGCCTGGGGCACGTTCAGACCGGACCGCATCGCGTTCGACATCAGCGACAAACCGTCCACCATCTGCGTAACGAACTTTTTAGTACGGGCCTTGTGCATGATGTTGATGATGCGCGAGGGCATGCGCCAGAAGAGCATCAAAAAGAAGATACCGAAGCAAAATCCAGCCCCCACCGATGGCCACAGAAAAAACACGCCGAGGAGGAAGGTGCCGATCAGGTAGAGCGAAAAGAGCCTAAGACAGCGGTCGGGGGTAATCTCGATGAACATCATGTCGAGTTTGGCAACCATCCAGTCACGCTCGGCCAGCACCTTGATGCCCACCCATCCGTACAGTTTTTCGCCGTTAATGAGCAGGCCAATCAAAATCGCCGCGCCCACCCATCCGATGGCGATTAGCTTCCAAACTGCTGAAGGGAATAACCCCAGGATTGCGTCCATACATTTAACTCACTGAGAAAATACCGCGAGGAATCTTGATTCCCTGCTGTTCTAGTTCGTCGATAAACTTGGGGATAAAACCGGTCGCCACGAACTTGCCCTGAACCTTGCGGTTCTTATCCATGCCGAGTTTTCGAAATCCAAAAATTTCTTGCATCGTCACAACGTCGCCCTGCATACCGACGATTTCCGTAATGCTGATCACCTTCCTGCTTCCATCGCTCATACGGGTTTGCTGTACGACTAGGTTTACGGCGGAGGCGATCTGTTCGCGAATCGCTTTCGCCGGAAGATCCATACCGGCCATCATCACCAGCGTTTCCATACGCGCGATGGCATCGCGCGGAGAGTTAGAATGCACGGTGGTCATGGAACCATCGTGACCCGTATTCATCGCTTGCAGCATGTCCAACGCTTCGCCGGCGCGGCACTCACCGATGATAATTCGATCCGGACGCATGCGCAGCGTGTTTCTCACTAATTCACGAATCGAAACTTCGCCTTTGCCTTCGATATTGGCCGGGCGGGTTTCTAGTCTGCCCCAGTGATCCTGTTGAAGTTGGAGCTCGGCGGAGTCTTCCACCGTTACGATACGTTCGCCGCTCGGGATGAAGGAGGCGAGCACGTTTAGAAGGGTCGTTTTACCGGAGCCGGTGCCGCCGCTGATGACGATATTCAGACGCGCTTCAATGCAAGCACGCAGAAAGTCGGCCATCTCCTCGGTCATCGATCCGTACTTCACCAAATCTTTGTAAGTGAGGCGGCTCTTGGCAAACTTACGAATCGTCAGCATCGGGCCTTGAATGGCCAACGGAGGAATGATCGCGTGTACCCGCGAGCCGTCCGGCAAACGGGCATCCACGTACGGCGTCTTTTCGTCGATACGACGGCCGAGGGGCGCCACGATACGCTCGATAACCGCGAGTAGCTGCGCCGTACCGGAGAAGGTGGCGTTCGAAAGCACCAGCTTGCCGCCACGTTCGACGTAAATCTGGTCCTTACGGTTCACCATGATCTCATTCACGCTGTCGTCCTGAAGCAGATCCTGAATAGGACCCAGTTCCAAGGCTTCGTCCAAAATCTCTTTCACCAAGCGCTGAATCTCTTCGCGCGACCGGAACGGGTGTTCTTCTTTATCGAGTAGTTCAACCACCACCGTTTTGGTCTTTTCGCGCAAGACCGCTTTCTTCTTGGGATCATTGCCGGTCTCGGTATCGACCTTTTTCAAGTCCATGGTGTCGATCAAGGCTTTGTGCACGCGTTGTTTCAAAGCCGACCACTGGTCCGCCGGCTTCTCGTCCTTCATCTGACTGCGATCGAAAACGATGTTGACCGGGCTACCTTCCTTCTTGCCCATCGCGGCCGCGACGGCCTTGTTGCCCGAGAGACGTGCCATGGCGTCGCTGGGCTTTTTCAGACCGGCCATTTTCTCCAGCAGCTGCGAAGAGGAGACCGTACGAACGAGATTGAAATAGGCTTGCGTAATTTCGGCGCGGGGTGCTGAGATCACGAAGGGCTTCGCACTGGTCATTGAGGTGACCGTGGTCATTTCATCTTCCGGCACCACCGCTAGGATGGGCTTCTTCAGATTGTTCTGAATCATCTGTGGAAGGATGCCCTTCTTGGGAGTAAAGCGATTCAAAATCAATTTGATCATGTCCGGTGGGAAGAGAAGGTTCTGAATCTTCTCGATCACCCGGCGGGTGTGGTGCAGGACCAAAATTTCAGGGTTGGTCAGCACGAAAATGAGAGCCGCAACCTCGAATACTTTTACGCTCTGGGCGTCCACCTCGGAGCCGACGTCGACCACGATCACGTGGTAAAAATTCATCGCGTGCGCCAGCGCCTTGGCGACCTTGTCCGCCTCGACCACTCCTGATTCGCTATCGATTACGCCGGGCATGTAGTGAATGCCGGACGGGTGGGGGGAGACGTACGACATCATTCCGTTGGCGTCGAGACGACCTTCGTGCGCCCCCAACTCCGTAATGGTCCGCTTCGGCTTGATGCCCAACAGCATTCCCAAGTCGCCGGCTGCTTTCGCGTCGAGGTCGATCAGCAGGACCTTCGCCTTGCTATCCACGGCGGTCGCGATGGCATAGTTCACCGCGAAGGTGGATTTACCGACTCCACCCTTTCCGCCGACGACGGCAATGACGTGTGAATTAGCCACGGTCTACCGATCTCCGGCGTTAAGCCGGAACTTCCGCGTCATGTCCTCGGTGGCCGCACTCGCGGTGCGGATCACTTCGGGAGTGACGAAGATGATGTATTGGGTCTTAGTGCGTACGAAACTCTTACCGCGCTGGAAGTTAAACAACGGTGTGGAGTTCGCCGACTGCGCGCCGCCGCTCGATTGCGGGTTCTTGTTGTAGCTACTTAGAGATTGATCCACCGCATTACCTCCCAAAGCCGCCGATTCACCGTTCTTGATCACGACTTGGGTCTGCAATTTGTTCGATGCCACCGCGGGAGGTGAGTTACCCGCCGGGGCGTTGATGGGGGCCGAAAGCTCAATCTGAAGCCCCAGCTCAATGCTGTCCGAGCCGGCGATGGTCGCCGCGCGAACTGCGGTCTTATTGACGATGTCCACTTTTTGGAACGACGAGTTTCCTTTGTCGTCCACCACGCGGGTGTAAATTGACAGCGAACTATCTACGATGGCGAGATCGCCGCGGTCCTTAACGATGATCTGCTGTTGTTTCAGAATGCGGGCGTGACCGTGGTCGCGTGCGGTAACCAGCTTAGGCAACAGCGAGCTTACGGTCGCCACGAGGTTAGCGGAGAGTTCGCCCAATGACGTGTCGTACTTCACCGTGCTCGAGTCACCCGCGAGCGGGCGCCACGAAAAATCGAACGTTTTGGAATAATCATTCGAAAGCTCCACGAAGTTCATCGTAATCTTGATGTCCTGGGCCGGGGGGCTGGACGTGGGCGGGCGCAACCGCAGCAAGTCCACGATGCCGGGGATACCGCCGCCGATACCGCCCACCTGCTTAGGCTTCACTTCGCCGCCTTCCCCCTTGGTCTTTTCGGCGAATACTTCGGGTAAATACGTGCGGGCAATTTCAATCGCACGGTCCGCTTCGAACGGGCCGTCTGCGGTGCCCTCGAGAAAAATATTGTTATTCACTACTCGGGCGGTAATTTCGGGAGATCCAATTTCCCGCTCAATACGCTCCGCCAAAATGTTCATGGTGAGTTTGCTTATCGTGCAGATGTTTTTGATCGGCACTTCCTTTTTCTTCTGGTCACGGGTGTCTTTCACCGCGTCCAGAACGCGGAAGATGCGGATCATATCGCGGGGAAGAAGGATCTCTCCGTCCATGATGATGGTACCGCCCAGCGTTTTGATCTTTAAACCTTCGATGTCGCCTAGCAACTCTTCGAGCTGCGAGATGACCTGCCCCATGTCTTCACGCGTGATGCGCACGAGGTACGTGATGCGCGGCGTGCCGTTCGCATCGAAGATGGTCATGTCCGTGGTGCCGGGATTTTTAGGGATCAGCTGCAGCTTCTTGACCTTGTCCTTGTCCCCTCCGTCCCCCACGCGCTGAAACGACAAAACCCCGGTGTCGGTCAGGTAAACCGGGCCGATTTCGAAATTGAATTCTAGGACTTTGGAAATGCCGAGGGGCAACGTCAGGGTCTTTTCACGGCCCTTGATTACCTTTACCGGTTCGACCTTATCGTTATCGACGTCCTCGACCACTTCCGCCCGGCCGGCTTTTGCTCCTACCACCAGGCAAAACACGGCCAGGGCCTTAAGACCCAACCGGAGCATGATAGCTTTTTGTTCGTCACGCACGTTCACTTCCTTACTGGTACTGGTACACGGGCTGTTGCTCTCCTCCTAAGCGGTCGAAGAACTTGGCACGTGGCATTGCGCGTACGGGAGCGGCTTTCTTGCCCCTGACCATGTAAGAGTCGGGGCCCATTATCTGGATCAAATTGGTAGTACCGGCACGCGCCAGCTGGCGATCGTCGGCATGACGTAGCATTAAGTTGATGCTGTCGCCGAACACCGTGAGCACGTACACGATGATCTGCGCCTGGTTCGGAGTGACCTCGAGCGTGACGGTGTTGAAGTTCACTTCCGTCTTCGCGTGATTCAACGTCTCTTCGACCTCTTTCTGGTCCTTTATCGTCTGGGACGCGACGGCACCGCGGACGATCTCTTGATCCACCGCCTTAGGCGGCTCGGGCTGAATCGTGCGGCCACTCGCTAATACGAGAATGTCCTGCATGAAGACTTTTACTTCCGAAATATTCGATCCGACGGCCTTGTATTCGAAGTGCGCGGCCAAATCGACGCGGTTGCCGGGACGTACGTTAAAGCCCAACGAGCTTTTAACGTTCACGGGAATGCTGATGGCGCGTTTGCCTAAGCCAATCTGCGTATCGAGACCGGAGTAAATGTTCCGCGAGATGATTTTGTTATCTAAAATCTGCTCGCCCTTGGCAATCGGAACGGCCGCCACCGCATCCAGAACATCCTTGGGATTGGCGATGTAACCGGGCGGAATCATGGCCGACGGAACGATAATCGTCTCGATGTCGGTCGGGCGGATGCTCTCGAACTGCAAAATGTCTTTCGTAGCCACGATGATCGAAACGGACGTGCCTTTTCCGTAAAGCGCCTCGAGGCGGTTTTCTTCGGTCGTGACGGTCTGCCAGACCAAATACATGGCCAGTGAAGACAGTCCTAACGATAGTAAAAAGGCTCTACGGTCCATAAAAGTCGACGTTCTCCTAGTACACTTCCGACGGCGCACCGCCGAGAGAATCAATAAAGCGGGGACGCCTCGCGGGCGGCGGCGGCGGTGGCTTGCGTTTGCTCACGCCGTAATCGCTCTCGGGTCCCAGTACTTCATCTAAAATCACGTTCTCAAGCTTCTCCGTGCCCTGGTCCGCGCTGTTGCGCAGCGTGAAGTAAAGGCGCGAGTCACCCAAGGTGTGCGACAAAAACAAGATCCGTTCCGCATCGGTCGGCGAAAGCTGCACGGTAATGTTCGAATAGTCATCGGTCGGACGGCTGGTCGCCAGCGATTCCATGCTGGCGGAGCTGAAATCCTTACGGCGGCGGGCTTCGAACTGCTCTTCGAAGTAGTTGAGCAGTTCCCGCGATACGCGGGTAGGAACCGCATTCTGCAAATTCTTACCGGTGGCGAGGACCAACGCGTTCTGCACGACGGTTTTCACTTCGAACATCGTCGCGCCGTCGGAGTCGTAGTTGACGGTCGTTATCATATCCACGCGGTTGCCCGGACGAATGAGACGGCCGACGCCCGTGTGTGGCGAAATGGGCAGCGTGACCGCGCGCATTTTCTTTTCTACTTGGCGGTCCAGAACCGGACGGCCGTCCTGATGAACCAATTTCGTAAACGTCACTTGCTCGCCGGCGTAAATCGGAACGTAGGTAGACTTACCGAGAATCTCGTCGACGGTTTCGGAAGTGTTGGGCTGACGGAATTTCTTGAAGACGGCTCGGGTCCCCAACATGTCCGAGCGGATCATGCCGTACTCGGGGATGTCTTTGGTCGCAACTACGACCATGACCTCCTCGCCGAATTCAGATGTGAGCTCATGCCGACGCACTTTTGAGTAGGCGTTAATAAGTAGCATCGAAATGAGAAAACAAATGAGCGCAATCACTATGGCGCGCTTATTCTCCATTACCCCTTATGTTCCACGGACGGGCCATTTAAATGCTCTGGCCAAAGGCCAAACACTTCTACTGACAACCCGGCTCGCGGCAAATTCCCACGACGTTATCGATCTCGCGGGGAGCAAACATGATGCGACGTTTGGGAACCTCTCCCGAATCGTCTACGTACCTAACGGCCATGAAACTTTTATTGTGGGGCGCTCCGCCGTCCACATCGTCCATTACGAACTGCGCGCGGTTGTTGAGCCGCTTGTACAAATTCATAGCCGCGTACTTCTGCCCTACGTGCGAGGTGTGCATCATGTAGTACGCGTTAAACGTGTACGCGATCAGCCAGATGAGGAACGGTAAGGACAACGCCAGCTCGATAGTCGCTTGACCCGAGGTCCGACGTCTTTTGATGCTTCGCGTTTTGATTGTGCGATTAACAGCCATTGTCATCCATCTGTTCGGCATAAGTCTCCGCATTCTGAATACCGAACTGGTTCAGCAGGTTGATAAAGAAGCTGCCAGCTTGGGGATTGCAGACCTCATCGAATGACGGGTCGCGTCCCAAATGGGATTCAGAAATTAAATTGATGCGGCTGGGCGGAATCCGGCCGGGGCCGAATAGCGGAGGAAGGTAGAACAGGTCCATTTCGTAGGAGGCCAGCACTCCCGCCGTCTGCTCGTTGCCCGGCTCGGTCCGTGTAAAGTCCAGGCGGGGGTTACGGGCGATGCCCTGTATCTTCTCAAAGTACTTGTCGAAGACAAGCTTTGCATTCGATTGCTGACGCGCCTCGTTGCTAAAACCGGCCTTATAGGTACGCGCGGCCATGAAGGTGGCGTATTCGATGTACTCACTCACCACGATCACGATCGAAAGGCTGAGTAGAAAAAAGAGGAAGAAGAATAGCACGACCACGATCACCATGAACTCGATCGCGGCCTGGCCGGCTTGGCCACGAGCCAAGCCCCCGAGCCTGAGCTTTAGCCTGTCCGAATGCCTTTCCCGTAATGTCCTAAACAGTGCTCGCATCAATGTAACCTCTTCCCGCGAACGGCGCCGCCCGGGTGCCCCGCTTGTCCGGCCTCAATCTGCTGACCGGGTTTCAGCTCGGCGTTTTGCACGACGTTCACGATTGTGCTGCGAATCGTCGCCACCATTAGTCTCGAAAAGTTTTGCACTGGCCCGGTCACCACGAGGTAGCTCGACCCCGCCGCCAGTGCCAGCAGCATGATGTACTCGACCACCGTCTGGCCGGATTGCCCTGGGCGCCGTTTGTGTAAACGCGTTACCAAGGCCAGGTCCCCCAGTGTTTCAAGTAAGCAATCTGCATCATCACAAAGGCGCAAAAGATTGCCGGGGCGAACGGCATCTTTAAAAGTTTCTTCGTGCCCGGGTAAGGCGTCGAGTCCTTAAGGCTAAGACGCAGGAAGAGTCCCACGGCCGCCCCGATCAAAATGGAAAGCATGGCGAGACGAACCGTCTCGGGAACGGATAGCCAAACGGAGGCCGCCATCAGGAGCTTCACGTCGCCCGCAGCCAAAACCTTCAAACGCCAGAGAGGAAAGTACAATGCAAAGGCAGCGAGGAGCGACAGGAAGGCCGATTGACCTCCTGTCGCCCCTTGCGAAATTATGCGCGCGGCAAGCCCCGCCACGAGAAAACTGAAAGTGAGGGAGTTATAGATCTTTCCCCTCAACAGATCAGTGATCGTAGCAACGCCGAAGAGTGCCCAAAGCACTCCCTCAATGCCTTCCGTCAAGAATCCGTCCTGAGCCATACGTACCCCAAAGCTCAAACCACGCCGAAACGGCGCAGCTCTAATGCGCGGACGAAACTAAACTTCAAAAGTCTTACAACAGGGGGTTGATTTACTATTGGCGCCGAAACCCTGGCCGGTCTTCATTTCCACTTGGATATTTTCTTCCAAGCCCCTCACACCATCGCGAAAGATGTCATTGAAAAATTTCGCGAGTTGCAAAGCGAAGATCGAACCGAAGGCAACCATAAGTACGTACTCGACCATGGCTTGGCCGAGGGTTTTCCTACGTTTGCCCCTTCGGAATTTCGTCATCCTAAGTACTCCAAGCCCTTACTGAAGACTCGCCGACATCAACTGCTTGATCTTGTCGTTCACGCCTTTGAAGACGTTATCGACGACGGTCTTAATGTTGTCCTTCAGACCCTTACCGAGCACGCTGATGGCAACTACGATCACGGCGATAATCAGCAGATATTCAACCGTGGTTTGTCCTTCTTCTTCTTTCAGAAATGAGCGAATCATAGTGGTTCTCCTAGATGTCCGTGTAATAAGTGACACTACGTGCTGCTTTATAAAGTATAGGTAACCCTGAGATTTTAGTCAAAGTGCGTCATATCCTAACATGCTGAAATATATACAGTTTACCTGTATACTCTTTATTCAATTTCTCCCCAAAAGCCTGAAAAATCGACACTCTGCGAGATCGACAGTGGCCACTTTTTGTCGATTCCGCATACAGGCGGAATACGTCACCCCCAAGTTGCCTAATTTGCTAGAGATGTAGTGTCTGGTTGTGTTACACTGCGCGTCAATTCACGCTTCACAATTTGCGGATGACCGACAACGTTACGGGGGTTCTAGACGTGCCGGAAACCAAGCTTCTCTTCAAAATTCGCGTATTCGTAGCCGTCCTTTTCGTGGCGTTGCTCAACGTCCTCGGTTTCTATTGGATGCGCCCCGAGCCCAGGCTGGTCTCGCTCGAAGCGCAGAAGCGCTGTGAGGCGATCTTTGGGCTTATGGACAGCCTTCCCACGCTGCCCCAATTCCAAAAACCGATTTCGCTCAAGGCGACGGATACTCCGGTCGTGTGGATGACCCGCGCGCTGGAAATCATGGACCCGTACCGTGTGTTGTTCCTGCAAAAGGAAGTGCACCGCGGAGTTCGCGTGGCCCAGGACAACTGGGTCGCCTTTACCGTCGATCACGACTGCGCGTGGTTCGGCGCATTCCTGCAACCGCTTTGGAATCATGCCAATGAACGCCTGGATAAAGAGGTGGCCCGGCACGCGGATCGTTACGCCAAGGTTCGCATCGGCGTCTCGAAAGATTTGAACATCCATCGCCCCATGCACTTCACGCTGAACGACCAGGAATGGTCGGCGCGCGTAGAATCGTACGCGACACAGGTTTTAAAAGCCGCGGATGAGAAGCTAATCAAAGCTTTCCACGGGGACCGCGCTAAGTACGTGCAGTTCACTTTAGAAGAGATCGCCGTGCCGGCGTACCTCGAGCCAGAAACCTTGCTGACTAAGGCCTACCTCTCTGCCAACGATCCTTTCTCGACGTTTTTCTCCGCCGCCGAATTTACCGATTTCGCGCAAGAGCTGGCCGGTGAAACTACCGGTATTGGCATCCAGGCGGTGCGCACTCCCGAGGGATTGTGGATCCAGAAGGTGTTACCCAAAACTCCCGCTTCGAAAGTGTTGAAGGCGGAGGACACGATTACGCACATCGAAGGCGTACAAATCGGAGCCATCTCCGGAACGCTGTCACGCCGCTTACTGAGCGGAAAAGAAGGGGCGCCGCTAAAGATCGTGTACTGCCGCGCCAATAAGGGCTGCCACGCGGCTCGCCTAGTGCGGGAGAAATTCACCCCCGACGAGTCTAAGATCGAATACGAACTGCGCGACGCCGGTGCTGCGGAATCTCGGGCCAAAATCGCGGTCATCACGATCCCGTCTTTCTACGGCCGTAGCTCCGAAAGCCCTTCTGAGCACAGCAGTGCGGACGATCTGGAAGCCATCCTGCACGAACTGCTTTTGAAGCAGCAGTCGCACCAGATCAAATTGAATGGCATCGTACTCGACATGCGCGGCAATCCCGGCGGCTACCTCGAAGAAGCGATCCAGATGGCCTCGCTGTTTTTAGGCACGAAACCGGTGGTCGGTTTGCGCGAACCGAAGAAGAGCCGCATCCACTGGGGCACTAAGCACGAAGCTTTGTACAGTGGTCCGCTCGTGGCTCTCGTCGACAGATTAAGCGCCAGCGCCGCGGAAGTGCTGGCCGGCGCCCTGAAGGATCACAAACGGGCCGTCCTCATCGGCTCCGATCGCACGTACGGCAAAGGCACCGTACAGAAGCTGATTCCACTAAACGAAGTTCCGTTGCAGGGCGCGGCCAATCAGGTATTCGAGGGCGCGGCGATTAAGCTGACGACCAGCGTGTTCTACTCGCCGAAAGGACACACCCCCGCGAGCCGGGGCGTGAAGACGGACATCGTACTGCGCTCGGCGCGGAACGAAGGTGGCGTGGAAACCGACTTTATGAATCCTCCTCACTTCGCCGACAGCAAACCGTTCTCGCGCGACGGTAAGCCTATGATCGAAGCAGACTTAGCGGAAGCATCGGCGAGCAACGACTCATCGGCTTCCCCGTTACTCGATACGCAAATCCGAACGCTTAAGCGTATGGCGCAGCAAACCAAAGTCGATGTGAAAAAGGCTTTGGAAGAGCGCCAGTCCGACGAAGCAGTGGAAATCGCCGAAGAGCTGTCGCACATTCTCAACGACACCTCGCTAACCGGGCGC